>CAYZDF010000042.1:0-23645 GCA_964477085.1 uncultured Gracilibacteraceae bacterium
CCGCATTTTTAAGGGAATTGTAAAATAGTTTACTAAGCCCGTGAGGAAAGTTTCGGGATGGAGCTACCCGGTTTTTTTTTATATAGGGATATTTTTTTGAAAGTTAAAAAAATTTAGGTATATAATTTAAATAAAAAAAGTTTAACTATTTCAATTTTATACCTATAATTAGAATAGCTCATAAATTGAAGCATTAATAACTGAGAGGGGAACGAACTCATGATTATTTATTGTGATGGAAAATTTGTTGAAAGCCAAGATGCTAGAATTTCGATCTTTGACCATGGATTCCTTTATGGCGATGGTGTATTTGAAGGGATTCGCTCCTATGATGGTCGAGTCTTTAAACTAAAAGAGCATATCGATCGTCTTTATGAATCAGCTAATGCGATCCTCCTTAAAATTGAAGTCAGCCGTCAAGAAATGATGGATATTGTGACAGAGACGATCCGCCGAAATAATCTTCGTGATTCTTATGTTCGTCTTATCGTTTCCAGAGGAGTTGGCGACCTTGGACTGAACCCCACGAAATGTCCAAGATCAGAAATCTATTGTATCGCTGGTTCGATCACACTTTTCCCACAGGAAACGTATGATAACGGATTAGAGGTTGTTACGGTATCAACACGCCGGAATAACTTAAACTCCCTCAACCCCCGAATCAAATCATTAAACTACCTTAATAATATCCTTGCTAAGATTGAAGCTAATCGCGCCGGTGTAATGGAAGCATTGATGCTGAACCAGGAAGGGTATGTTTGTGAAGGCACCGCTGATAATGTCTTTATCGTTAAAGATGGTGTGCTTAAAACTCCTCCTATCTACGCAGGTGTTCTCAAAGGAATTACACGTGACGCTGTATTAGAAGTAGCGGCGCAGCAGGGGATTCCAGCAAAAGAAGAGCTGTTTACCCTGCACGATGTTTATACGGCAGATGAGTGTTTCCTGACGGGTACAGCTGCTGAACTGATTCCAGTCGTTATCGTGGATTCAAGAACACTTGCAGATGGTAAACCTGGTCCGATATTCAAACAACTTTTAACTAAGTTCAGAGAATTGACCAAAGTAGACGGAGAACTCATCTAGTTTAAAGAAATTAACCTAAAACGAAAGGAAGCGATCTCATGAACAGTGATTCAGTCAAAAAGGGAGTGGACCGGGCCCCTCACAGATCTCTTTTTAAGGCACTGGGTTTAACAGATCGTGAAATTGATAAACCGCTTGTCGGAATCGTCAATTCATTTAACGAATTAGTCCCTGGCCATATGCATCTGCGTACTATTGCCGAAGCTGTTAAGACAGGGGTCAGGGAGAATGGTGGAACCCCACTCGAGTTTTCTACTGTTGCTGTATGTGACGGAATTGCGATGGGACATGTAGGGATGCACTTTTCTCTGGCTAGCCGAGAACTCATAGCCGACACGGTGGAAATTATGGCAAGGGCCCATGGTTTGGATGCTTTAGTATTTATCCCGAGTTGTGATAAGGTAGTCCCTGGAATGATGATGGCTGCGATGAGGCTCAATCTTCCATCTATCGTTGTGAGTGGAGGACCGATGCTTCCGGGCCGTTTCCAAGGCAGTGAAGTTAATCTGATCACCGTTTTCGAAGCGGTTGGTAAAGTTCATAGCGGGCAAGAAAATGAAGAATGGCTAAAAGGACTGGAAGAAAAAGCTTGTCCTACCTGTGGATCCTGTGCCGGAATGTTCACAGCCAATTCGATGAACTGTCTGACTGAAGTATTGGGTTTAGCTTTACCTGGGAATGGAACAGTTCCTGCCGTTTATTCGGAAAGGATCATCCTGGCTAAGGAAAGCGGCTACCAAGTTATGAATCTGCTTCGTGATAATATTAGACCAAGAGATATAGTTACCAAAGCTTCAATCCGAAATGGGATAGCAGCTGATATGGCTTTAGGCTGTTCCACGAATACTATTCTTCATTTACCAGCGATTGCCTTTGAAGGAGAGATCAAGTTTGATCTGGAGGAGATCAACGCTGTAAGTGATCAGACCCCGCAGATCTGTAAGTTAAGTCCGGCTGTGAATGGACATTATTTGGTCGATCTGAATGAAGCCGGTGGCATCAGTGCTGTACTCAAAACCTTGCTTGATCAAGGTCTGATTGATGGAACGGTAAAGACAGTTTCAGGCTGTTCCTTAGCGGAGCGGATAGCTGATGCCAAAGTAAGGGATGCTAATATCATTCATACTGTTGATAACCCTTATTCGATGAAGGGTGGACTCAGTGTATTATTTGGAAACCTTGCGCCTGAAGGTGCAGTCATTAAAGTAGGAGCCCTTGCTCAAAGAGATATCGTATTCGAAGGAGCAGCTAAGGTCTTTGACGGGGAGGTTCCCGCCGCCGATGCTATCCGAAACGGAGAGATCAAGGAAGGCGATGTCGTCATAATCCGCTACGAGGGTCCTCGAGGAGGCCCTGGGATGAGAGAGATGCTTGGACCAACTTCGACACTGGCTGGTATGGGTCTGGATGCATCGGTTGCTCTTCTGACAGATGGTCGATTTTCAGGTGGCAGCAGAGGACTATCCATCGGTCATATTTCACCGGAAGCTGCCTTGGGTGGAGAAATCGCTTTCGTCGAAAATGGAGATATCATTCGGATCGATCTGGTGAAACGTACGATAGATTGGATTTTGCCGGAAGAAGAAAAAATCAAAAGAAGACAGAACTTTTCGCCAGAAAAAGGACTTTCCAAAGCCTATGAAGTTGCGGGACGAACCGGATACCTTGGCCGTTACGCTAAGTTCGTTCAATCTGCGAATAAAGGAGCTGCCTTCAAGACCAACAAGGAGGATTAGCCTTATGGGTAAGTCCCAAGAAGAATTGTTAATAGCGAGAGATCCAGAGACAACGTGGGAAGACGAAGAAAGTTTAACTTCGACAGTTTGTAATGGGGCCAAGCTTCTGTTGGATGTATTGGCAGAAGAAGGGGTAGAAGTTATCTTTGGATATCCGGGTGGATCGCTGCTTACCCTTTACGATGCCATCCTGGACAGCCCTATTCAGCATGTTTTACCCAGACATGAACAAACCTGTGTCCATGCCGCTGATGCCTACGCTCGGGTAAGTGGCAAGGTTGGTGTTTGTATGGCAACTTCCGGGCCTGGAGCCGCTAATCTCGTGACTGGAATAGCGAATGCTTATATGGATTCGGTACCGATGGTTGTGATTACCGGTCAGGTTCCGACGCATCTGTTAGGGAGTGACTCCTTCCAGGAAGTCGATATCACCGGTATGACACTGCCGATCACCAAACATTCTTATCTGGTTAAGGACGCCAGAGATATACCCAAGATCGTCAAAGAAGCATTCCATATCGCTGGAACAGGTCGACCAGGCCCAGTCCTGATTGATCTGCCCAAAAATATCATGGCTGCTGAAGTACTTGATCCCCACTCACCGAAGTTATCTATTAAGAGTTATAAATACTTTTCTAAAGGAAACTCAGGACAGATAGAGGAAGCCGCTAGGGCCCTGGCCCAAAGTAAAAAACCTGTAGTCTATGCAGGCGGAGGGGTTATCACCTCCGGTGCTGGACCGATGTTAAAAATGATCGTTGAAAAAGCTAATATCCCTGTGGTTACGACCCTGATGGGAATTGGAAGTGTCCCTGTTACTCATCCTAATTTATTAGGGATGGTTGGTATGCACGGGACAATAACAGCTAATCTGGCGGTCAATGATTGTGACTTATTGATCGCAGTCGGTGTTCGCTTTGATGATCGTGTTACAAGTGGCTTAAAACACCGCTTTGCAACCAAAGCAAAGGTTATTCATATCGATATCGATCCGGCAGAAATCGGCAAAGTGGTCAGAGCTCATATTCCCATCGTCGGAGATGCCAAGCTTGTACTGGAAGAACTTGTTGAAAAAGTCAATCCTCCAAAAATAGGCGATTGGTGGAGCCAATTGCGGACATGGCAGAAGGAATATCCTCTCAGCTATGAACAGGATGGACATCTGAATCCACAAACCATCCTGGAAGCGATGGGCAAACTTGGAGGAGAGAAGGCGGTTGTTGCTACCGATGTGGGACAGCACCAGATGTGGGCGGCACAGTTCTATCCCGTTCAGAATGGAAGACAATTCATAACCAGTGCCGGTTTGGGTACCATGGGTTTTGGCTTCCCTGCAGCTATCGGTGCTCAGATAGCCAAACCGGATAGTTTGGTCTATTTGGTAACCGGCGATGGTTCATTTCAAATGAGTATTCAGGAATTAGCCACAACCGTGCAATACCAGCTTCCTATTAAGATCGTCCTGATGAATAACGGTGTTCTTGGCATGGTCAGACAGTGGCAGAAGATGTTTTATAAGGAAAGATTCAGCCAGATTCAGCTTCATGCTAACCCTGACTTTATTAAAGTAGCTGAAGCTTACGGTGTCAAAGGTATTCGGGTAGATAGTCCTGACCAGGTAGAAAACGCTCTTAGGGAAGCGATCGCTACTCCTGGCCCGGTCTTATTGGATTTCATCATATCTCCTGACGAAGTCGTTCTTCCTATGGTGCCTCCTGGCAAAGCCATTACTGAGATACTGGGAGGTAAAGGATGATGCTGCATACATTGGCTGTTCTTGTAGAGAATAATCCTGGGGTACTGGCCAGAGTTTCAGGGCTGTTTTCCCGTCGTGCTTATAATATCTATAGCTTGACCGTCTGTCAGACCGAAAATCCTAGTATGTCCCTGATGACCATCGTGGTCGAAGGGGATAGTCAGGTTATTGAGCAAGTCACCAAGCAATTACACAAGCTGGTAGTTGTCCACAAGGTCTCCAACCTTAGTGAAGAAGCTGTTGTTGATCGGGAACTGGCCCTGATCAGAGTCAAGGTCAGATCGGAAACAAGGCTTGAAGTTCTACAGATCGTGGATATTTTTAGGGGTAGGGTTGTTGATATGGGCAGGAGTAATATTACCGTTGAACTGACAGGGGATGAAGACAAGATCAATGCTTTTATCCGAAGTATGAGACCCTATGGTATTCAAGAACTGGTGAGGACCGGTAAGATTGCGATTGCCAGATCAGATGCATAACCCTCTTACCTTACACCCTTTATTTAGTGTACCTTTCAAATTATATAAATAAATGAATAGGAGAGAATTCAATTATGGCTAAAATTTACTATGATTCTGATGCAGATCTTGGAATCCTAAAAGGAAAGAGAATCGCCGTTATTGGCTATGGCAGCCAAGGTCATGCTCAATCCCAAAATCTTAAAGATTCCGGACTGGATGTCATTGTGGCAGAAAAAGATCCTGAAAAAGTAAAAGCAGCTCAGGAAGCAGGTCTTACCGTCGTTACAGCAGCTGAAGCAGCAGCTCAGGCTGATATCATCCAGATCCTTCTCCCAGATGAACTACAAAGCAGAGTATATAAATCTGATATTGAACAATACTTAACCCCCGGAAAAGTATTAGTCTTTTCCCATGGCTTTAATATCCATTTTGGTCAGATCGTTCCGCCGAAAGATGTTGATGTTATCATGATTGCACCTAAGAGCCCAGGTCATCTCGTACGCCGTACCTTTGAAGAAGGTGCAGGTACACCCGGACTGATCGCCGTTTATCAGGATGCGACTGGAAATGCTCATCAGATCGGCTTGGCATATGCTAAAGGTATCGGCTGTACAAGAGCGGGACTAATCGAGACGACATTCCCTGAAGAAACAGAGACCGACCTCTTCGGTGAGCAAGCAGTACTCTGCGGCGGGGTAACTGAACTTGTCCGAGCTGGTTTTGATACCCTGATTGAAGCAGGATATCAGCCGGAAATTGCTTATTTCGAGTGCTTGCATGAACTGAAGCTGATCGTTGATCTGATGTATGAAGGCGGAATCGGCTGGATGCGCTACTCCATCTCTGACACTGCACAGTATGGTGACTTAATGATCGGAAGACGTATTATCACTGAAGAGACTCGTGAAGAAATGAGACAGGTTCTTTCTGAAATCCAAAGTGGTGAGTTTGCACGTAGTTGGCTCTTGGAAAACCAAGTTGGAAGACCCGTTTTCAATGCAGTTTCCCGTATCGATGACGAACATCCGATCGAAGTGGTTGGTAAAGAGCTTCGGGCCATGATGCCTTGGCTCAAGAGAAAGAAGTAAAGCTAATGAGTTTTCGGAGAGAGGAGGTTGACGGATGCGCCGTATCGAAATTTTTGACACAACATTGAGAGACGGAGAACAATCCCCAGGAGTAGCCTTGAATAAAGAAGAAAAAATGCAGATTGCCCGTCAACTGGAAAAGCTGGGAGTCGATGTCATCGAAGCAGGGTTCCCAATTACTTCCCCTGGTGATTTTCAGGCAGTCTCTCTGATTGCGGAAAATATTAAGAATACAACCGTAGCTGCCCTGGCGCGAGCCGAACAGAAAGATATTGACCGCGCCTGGGAAGCTATCGGAAAAGCTGTAAATCCTCGTATCCACACATTTATCGCAACTTCTCCGATTCACATGCAGTATAAGCTCAGGAAGAATCCGGACCAAGTACTAGAACAGGCTAGATTTGCGGTTGAGCTCGCCAAGTCTAAGGTCAGTGATATCGAATTCAGTGCTGAGGATGCGTCGCGCAGTGATGTTGACTTTTTGGCCAGGATTTTTTCTGTAGCGATCAAAGCCGGTGCAACCGTTCTCAATATCCCCGACACCGTCGGCTATTCCATGCCGGATGAGTTCGCGCAGTTTGTTAAAGCCGTGATGGATAAGACTGAGGGGATAGAAAAAGTAAAAGTGAGTGTCCACTGTCATAATGACCTTGGATTGGCAGTCGCTAATTCTCTGGCCGCAGTGAGGGTAGGCATACACCAGATCGAATGTGCTGTTAACGGACTGGGCGAGAGAGCTGGGAATGCCGCTCTCGAAGAAATAGCGATGGCGTTGCATACCCGAAAAAATACGTATGGTGCAGAGACCGGTATTGTTACCAAAGAAATTTCCCGTACCAGCAGTATGGTAAGTCGTTTAACAGGAATGATGGTTCAGCACAATAAAGCAGTTGTCGGTAAGAATGCTTTCGCTCATGAATCAGGAATCCATCAGGATGGTGTCTTAAAAGAGAGATCAACTTATGAGATTATGTCACCTGACTCCATCGGCCTGGAGATGAACACCATTGTCTTGGGGAAACACTCTGGGCGTCATGCGGTTAAGCAATCGCTGGATGATCTGGGTTTGCAAGTTACAAATGAGAAATTTCAAAAGCTTTTTGGAGACTTTAAAATCCTGGCAGAAAAAAAGAAGGTCATCACTGCAGCAGATCTTTTTGCTCTCGTTGATGCCCAGGATATCGGAGAAGAGCTTTCACTCAATTATTGGCAGATCCTGAGTGGAAATAACCTCAAACCTACGGCCACGATCGGCTTATGGCATAAAAATGGTGATAATGAGAATAATGAAGAACTGATTAAAGCCGCCTATGGTGATGGACCTGTGGCTGCAGCCTATAAAGCTATCGATAAGATTGTCGGTGTTGACGGCAGACTTCTGAATTATTCCCTCCAAGCTATCGAAAGTGGCGAAGACTCTCAAGGTGAAGTCACCGTCACGGTCAAATTTGGTGATCATACCGTTGCCGGAAGAGGTATCAGTCCAGATATCATCGAGGCCAGTCTGAAGGCTTATCTGCATGCAGTGAACAGAGCTCTTGATAAAGGTTGGATTCAGGTCAAGGACAGATCATCTTTAGAGATCAAAGAGTAAACAGTTTACCATATGGAAAATATTCAAATCGTTCCGAAGTCTTTAGCAAGGCACTAGCCTATACTGTAACTGACGCCAAATTATAGAATTGAAGAATTAAGATATTCTTCTTTCGGGTATCTGTATTGGTAACGGGTATCTGTATTGGTAATTGGAAAACTGATTTGATATATTATCTCGTCCCGTACGTATTGTATCCAACGGCCGGAGATGAGATAATGTTATATTAAGAACTTTTATTGCTATTCGTATCATTCGAGAAAAGATGGAAAAGGAGGTATGTTATCAATGGGTATGACCATAAGCGAAAAAATTCTTGCTGCACACGCTGGGCTTGATAAAGTGGTTCCCGGAGAGATCATCAACGCCAAACTGGATCTGGTATTGGCTAATGATGTAACTGGCCCCGTAGCAATACAGGAATTTGGCAAGTTAGGAATAAACGAAGTATTTGATAAAGAAAAAGTGGCTTTAGTACCAGACCATTTTACACCAAACAAGGATATCGCTTCGGCAGAACAGAGTAAAATCCTTAGAAATTTTGCCAAGAAGCAGGAAATAAAGCACTACTGGGATATTGGGAAGGTAGGTATTGAGCATTGCTTACTGCCTGAGCAAGGTGTAGTTCTCCCGGGAGATTTGATTATCGGAGCTGATTCCCATACCTGTACCTATGGGGCTGTTGGCGCTTTTGCCACCGGTGTTGGAAGTACGGACTGTGCTGCAGGGATGGCAACCGGAGAAGCATGGTTTAGGGTACCTGAATCGTTAAAGTTTGTTTTCAATGGTTCCAAATTTCAACCCTGGGTCAGCGGTAAAGATTTGATACTCTATATTATTGGCAAAATCGGAGTCGATGGCGCCCGTTACAAAGCGATGGAATTCACGGGAGAGGGAATTAAGAGTCTGTCCATGGATAATCGCCTGACTATGTGCAACATGGCCATCGAAGCGGGAGCCAAAGCAGGGATCATCGAACCCGATGAGATCACCCTGGAATATGTTAAAGCCAGAGCAAAGAGACCGTATACCGTTTATAAAAGCGATGCGGATGCTTCTTATGAAAAGATCTATGAGTTTAACACAGAAGAAATCCCACTACAAGTCGCTTTCCCTCATCTTCCAGAAAACACGAAATCCATTGACGAAGCAAGTGGTGTCAAGATCGATCAGGTCGTGATCGGTTCCTGTACCAATGGAAGACTGGAAGACCTGGAGATTACAGCAAGGATACTAAAAGGTCAGAAGATCCATCCCGAGATCCGCTGCTTAGTCTTCCCCGGAACCCAGGATATCTATCTGGAAGCCCTTCGGAGAGGTTGGATCGAGACAATGATCGAAGCTGGGGTTGCGGTAAGTACACCCACTTGTGGTCCCTGTCTGGGCGGCCATATGGGAATCCTGGCTAAAGGCGAAAGGGCTTTATCCACAACTAACCGCAACTTCGTCGGCCGTATGGGACATCCTCAGAGCGAGGTTTACCTGTGTAATCCCGCAGTAGCCGCAGCTTCCGCTGTTCGCGGGGAGATAGTCCATCCCAGGGAGGTAGTTAAAAATGGGTAAAGCATGGAAATTTGGTCATGACATCGATACGGATGTTATCATCCCAGCACGCTACCTGAACCGATCAGAACCTGAACATTTGGCAGCCCATTGCATGGAAGACGCAGATGCTTCTTTTGCTCAAAAGGTACAGGATGGTGACATTATCGTCGGCGGCAAGAATTTTGGCTGTGGCTCGTCCCGGGAGCATGCACCTATAGCGATTAAAGCAGCTAAAGTTAAAGCCGTGATTGCGGAATCCTATGCCCGGATCTTTTTCCGGAATGCACTGAACATTGGAATGCCAATACTGGAGTGTCCCGAGGCAGTAGCCGGGATTGATAATGGTGATGAGGTGGATGTGGATCTTTTAGCTGGAACGATTAAAAATGTTACCAAAAAAACTACTTTTCAAGCGCGGCCTTTCCCACCGTTCATGCAGGATCTAATCAAAGCCGGCGGATTGATTTCTTACGTAAAGGAGAACAAGAAGGATGCCTAAAGTAGTCGTTTTACCTGGTGACGGGATCGGTCAGGAAATTATACCGGAAGCGGTGAAAGTATTAAAGGCTGTCCTGGGAGAAAACAGTGGATTCGAATTTGCAGAATACCTTATTGGAGGAGCAGCCATTGATGAGGTAGGCAAAGCCCTGCCTGCTGATACGCTTCAAGCATGTCAGGAAGCGGATGCGGTACTCATGGGATCGATCGGCGGATGGAAATGGGATACGCTTCCTGCCAAAGAAAGACCTGAACTGGGTGCACTTCTCCCTTTAAGAAAGGCACTCAACCTTTATGCCAACATCCGGCCCGTTAAAATTATCCCTTCCTTGATATCTGCATCTACTCTGAAGGAAGATGTCATCCGGAACGTCGATCTTGTCGTTTTCAGAGAGCTGACAGGCGGACTGTATTTCGGAGACAAAGGGAGATACCAAAATCCCAATGCAGCCTATGATGTTCTCGTCTATACGGAAGAAGAAATTCGTCGGATTGTTGACCTGGCATTTCAGACAGCCCTGGGCAGACGAAAAAAAGTATGTTCAGTGGATAAAGCCAATGTTCTGGAGTCTTCAAGGTTCTGGAGAGAGATCACGATCGATGTAGCTAAGAATTATCCTGATATTGAGTTGACGCATATGTATGTAGATAACGCAGCGATGCAGCTCGTTCGTTATCCTGAACAATTCGACGTCATTGTCACCGAGAATATGTTTGGTGATATCTTAACCGACTTAGCCTCTATGCTGGGTGGATCAATCGGTATGCTGGCCTCGGCCAGTCTGTGTGGAAAAAAAGGCCTCTATGAGCCGGCACATGGTTCGGCGCCGGATATCGCCGGCCAGAATATTGCCAATCCGTTAGCTACCATTCTTTCAGCAGCACTGATGCTTCGTTATACCTTTGACCTCAATACGGAAGCCGACAGCATTGAAAAAGCAGTACTGACTGTTATTGATCAAGGATATCGGACTGCTGACCTGGTCCGGCCTGGAGACAGAACAATCGGAACCAAAGAAATGGGAGACGCAGTCGTAGCTGCTCTGTCCTAAAGGGATAAAGAAGGAATCTGTTTATAACGGATTCCTTTCTTTCAACATATTTTTTGCTTAACTTATACATTGTATAAATTGTATTAAACATAATAAGAGAGGTCTAAACAACAACCATAGAACAGGGATGCTTCCATAAGGCCATTAAAGACTATACTATGTCAGTGGTAATGTTTTGCTGGCATTTGGTTTTTTGTTTTATTGTGAATAACGAATAAAAGATATTGAATCAGGATGGTGTGCTGGCGATGAAAACAATTGGTTTTGTCGGAACGGGGAATCTGGCGGCTTCTATTATCAAAGGATTAAGACAGAATTACAATACAGATGAACTACTTCTATATGACGTTTTTGCGGATAAGGCAGATGCTCTGGCTAAAGAATTCAAAGCAAGAAGTATCTCTTTTCCTCAAGTGGTAGAAAAATCTGAGGTTCTTATCTTAGCCGTAAAGCCCAAGGATGTCAAAGCCTTGCTTCAGGAATTAGCCGGTTATTCTCTGACAGGGAAACTGGTCGTGACTGTCGCAGCCGGTATCTCTCTCTATGTTTATGAAAGAGTTCTTCCTGGCATCTCCATCGTCCGTGTCATGCCCAACACTTCCAGTGCAGTACTGCAAGGAGTTTCAGGTATGGCCAGGGGACAATACGTAACCGAGGAACAAGCTCGGGTAGCTGAAAAGATATTCTCTGCAGTAGGTAAAATAATCTGGATTGAAGATAACAAAATTAACGCATTGACAGCTGTGAGCGGAAGTGGACCTGCCTATTTTTATCTTTTCACCGAAATGATGGCCCAAGCCGGAGAAAAATTGGGCCTTACCAAAGAAGAGGCCGAATTTTTAGCAAGAGAAACCTTAGTCGGTGCCGGAAGAATGTTATCGGAAAACAGCCGATCTCCCGGGGAGTTAAGAGAAGCGGTGACATCTCCCAAGGGAACGACATTTGCTGCCCTAAGTACCTTTGCTAGCGAAGGCTTGGAAACGATTGTTTATAGAGCAATGGAGGCTTGCTTAAAACGGGCGGAAGAAATGGAAGGAGAGTATAATTAATGGGTAGCCTGAAAAGGGCAGTTATTAAGATAGGAAGTCATAGCCTGAGTTCGTCTTCCGGAGGAATCAATGGTGTTGTCATAGATCGAATCGCCTGGGCTATCTCGTCATTGAGGGAAAGTGGAATAGAATGTATCCTGGTGACTTCAGGTGCGGTAGCAGCGGGTATAGCCAAATTGAACCTGAAAGAAAGACCCAGGGATATAGCAGGAAAACAAGCTGCGGCCGCAGTGGGACAAGGTATCCTTATTGAGAAATACTCTTATTTTTTCGAGAAGTATGGATTGACATGTGCTCAGATTCTGCTGTCCAGGATAGATCTGGTGGATTCTTCGCATTATCGCAATGCCCAAAATACGCTTGAAAGATTACTGAAATTCGGGATTATCCCCATTGTCAACGAGAATGATACAGTGGTATTTGAAGAATTATGCTTTGGAGATAATGACAGATTATCAGCACTGGTTGCAGGGATGATCGATGCTGATCTGCTGATCCTACTGACAGATGTTGATGGTCTTTTTTCAGATAATCCTTCTAAGAATCCGGACGCCCAACTCATCACTTTAGTGGAAGACGTGGGCAAGGTCAGAAGCTTGGCTGATGGTGTAGGCTCATCCGTAGGCACCGGGGGAATGGTTACCAAACTGAAAGCAGCCGATATGGCGACTAGGTTTGGGATGAGCGTCTTCTTAATGAATGCTTCCCGCTTGGAAGAAATAGCTAAAATACCGGAAGGGATTTATCCAATGGGGACATTGTTCCCGCCAGCCAAACATAAGATGACTGGAAAAAAACGCTGGATGGCTTATGCTGCGCTCTCGATGGGCACGGTGGTTATTGATGAAGGAGCACAAAAGGCATTAGTCAAAGATAGAAAGAGTCTTTTAGCTTCAGGTGTCACCGGAGTAGAGGGATACTGGGAACGAAAAGATCTTATTCGGGCTGTTAACGCCCAAGGTGAGGAGATTGCCAGGGGTATTGCCGAATTAAGCAGTGAAGAAACGGATAAGGCCAAAGGCCTTCATTCTGATGAAATACTGACACTATTCCCGGGTTTGAAATGTGAAGAATTGATACACAGGGACAATATGTCTGTCATTTTAGAGGGAAGCGGATCATAGAATCTCATGAAAATCATACTATCAGAATGAGTTATGATCAATGATGTTGCTGTGTTGTACTATTCCGTATCAATTTTAGGAGGGTTATGATATGGAGATTTCCAAAGATTTGATCAGTATAGGACAGAGGGCAAAAAATGCTGCCAGAAGGTTGGCGTTTGCCAGTACTGAAGCAAAAAACAATGCACTCTTAGCAATGGCCGAAGCTTTAGTTGACCACGAGGAGGAAATTCTCGTCGCCAATGCGATTGATGTTCGGGCTGCAGAAGAAAAGGGGCTGCGCAAGAGTTTGATTAACCGCTTACGTCTTTCGAGTGAAACGATCCTGGACATGAGTAAGGCTATCGAAGAGGTCGTTAATTTACCGGATCCTGTTGGGGGCGGTGAGTTTTGGACAAGACCAAATGGATTACGGATACAGAAGACAAGAGTACCTCTAGGTGTAGTGGCTATGATCTACGAAGCAAGACCCAATGTCACGGTTGATGCCGCTGCTCTATGCTTGAAATCAGGAAATGCTTGTATTCTCCGTGGTGGTTCCGAAGCTATCGAGAGTAATAAAGTGCTGGCCCGAATTATATCTGAAGCAGCCGAAAAGAGCGGAATTGCAGAAGGTGCTATTCAACTCGTGGGAATGACCGATCGCGAATATGCGTTACAGTTAATGCGTATGAACAAATATATTGATGTCATCATCCCTCGGGGAGGGGCAGGACTAATCCAGACAGTCATCGAGAATTCCACTGTTCCGGTGATTGAGACGGGAACAGGTGTTTGTCATGCTTTTGTGGATAAGGATGCCGATTTAAATAAAGCAGTTGCTATCGTATTTAATGCCAAAACCCAGAAGCCGGGAGTCTGTAATGCACTTGAGACCCTGCTAGTGGCTGAGGAGGTTGCAGAAGAATTTCTCCCGCTATTAGGGGAACGATTTAAGGTACATGGGGTGCAAATCAGAGGATGTAACAAAGTGTTAAAAATTTTGGACTTTGCTTTGGAGGCACAAGAAGAAGATTGGACCACAGAATACCTTGATCTTATCATCAGTGTTAAGATCGTCAAAGACCTGGATGAAGCGCTCGATCACATCTATATGTATAGTACAAAGCATTCAGAGACGATTATTACGGAGAACTATACAACTGCTCAGCGATTTTTGACAGAGATCGATGCTGCAGCTGTTTATGTCAATGCATCAACCCGTTTTACTGATGGCGGAAGATTTGGTTTTGGGGCAGAGATTGGTATCAGCACTCAAAAACTTCATTCCAGAGGTCCAATGGCCTTGCCTGAGCTCACCACCGTTAAATATATGATTTATGGTGATGGACAGATTGTTACTTGATTTAACATACTCAGTTAATCATCAAGGCCAATGACTTTATGATTAACTATATTTCATAATTTTTCTTGTGCTAAAAATTAGAATTATTAAAAAGAAATTATATTGTCCAAATGTATTGATAAAATCATATCTTTGGTGCTATAATTTTAGAGAAAATTCAACATATTCACTTATTTAGCGCATAGTAATTGGGCTATCACCTCGAAAAAAGGCGAAGGTGTGCTTCTTTTTTGGTCCAGGATGTGAAACTTGTTACAAAGTTTTTCGCGGAATATTAGACTATGTTATTTAACAATTGAATATAGTGAAAGTCATGAGTTATTGTAAGTACTAACACAATGTGTTATTACCTATAAAGGATTTAATCTTACAGAGGAGGGTTAAGTCTATAAAATTGTGATTTCAAGCACAAATAAAAAATTTAGAGGAGGTTAACGATGAGCTGCGAAGAAAAAAAATGTCAGTGCTGCTGTGGTGAAGAAAATGACCAGCAGAAATTTGACAGAATTGCCGAAGTGATTGAGAAATACAAAAACAGAGAAGGTAGCCTGATTCAAGTACTCCACATGGCCCAGAATATTTTTGGCTACCTGCCTTTGGAAGTTCAAAGGTTTATTGCTGAAGGCCTGGATAAGCCATTGTCTGAAGTGTCCGGTGTTGTTACATTCTACTCATTCTTTTCCACCGAGCCAAGAGGGAAGCATACCATCCGGGTTTGCATGGGAACTGCTTGCTATGTAAGGGGCGGAAAAAAATTAGTTGATCGTCTGGAGGAACTCCTGGAAGTTAAAGTTGGCGGAACGACTAAGGATCAGAAGTTCACATTTGAAATAGCGAGATGTATTGGTGCTTGTGGTCTCGCTCCTGCTATGATGATTGATGATGTCGTATATAAGCAGGTTAACCCTGATAAACTTGAAGCTATTTTGGCCAAGTATTAAAAGAAGGACTTGGAGGTGAAGATATGAGCGTGAATAATATTAGTGCGATTGCAGATTTAGAAAGCATCAAAAAAGAATATAATGAGATGTTAGCAAAGTACAACTATCAGGTTCTCGTCTGTGGCGGTGCAGGTTGTGTATCCTCTAACTGTGGCGAAGTGAAAGATGCCCTGATCAAATGTCTTGCTGATTATAACCTTCAAAAAAAGGTTGCGGTTATTGAGACTGGTTGTATGGGTACTTGTGCAGTTGGCCCTGTTGTACTCATCATGCCTGATCAAATTTTCTATACGGAAGTCACTCCAGCCAAAATGGCTGAGATCGTAAAATCTCACATCATCAATGGAACTGTTATCGAAGAATATACTTTCTACGATCAAGCTCTCCGTAAACATGTACCGAATATTAACGATATCGATTTCTTTAAAGATCAGGTTAAAATCGCTCTGCGTAACTGCGGTGTGATTGATTATTCTTCTATCGAAGCTTACATCGCTAAAGATGGTTATTTTGCTATCGCCAAAGCTTTAGGCAATATGGCTAATAAAGATGTTGTTGAGGAAGTCAAAAAATCTGGTTTAAGAGGACGCGGTGGTGCTGGATTCCCTGCGGGTATCAAGTGGGAAGCAGGTATGAAAGCCGAAGCTGATCAAAAATATATTGTTTGTAATGCTGACGAGGGTGACCCGGGTGCATTTATGGACAGAAGTATCCTGGAAGGTGACCCGCATGGTGTGATCGAAGGTATGATGCTGGGTGGTTATGCTATTGGTGCTACCATTGGTTATGTTTATGTCCGCGCAGAATATCCGATCGCTGTTGAGCGTTTGGGTATAGCCATCGAAGAAGCCCGCAAGTACGGTCTACTGGGCGGCAAACTTTTCGGTACAGATTTTGAATTTGATCTTGAAATCAGAATTGGTGCAGGTGCATTCGTCTGCGGTGAAGAAACGTCACTTATGGCTTCGATTGAAGGCCAACGTGGTGAGCCCAGACAGAAACCACCGTTCCCGTTTGAACGCGGATTATTCGGTAAACCTACCATTATCAATAACGTTGAAACATTCGCCAATGTTCCACCGATCATCCTTAAAGGTGCACACTGGTTCTCTCAATTCGGTAATGAATCCAGTAAAGGTACGAAAGTATTTGCTTTAGCAGGAGATATTGTCAATACCGGTATCGTTGAGGTGCCGATGGGAACTCCGCTGGGAGACATCCTCTTCAAAATCGGTGGCGGAATGCCAGGCGGCAAACCTTTTAAAGCTGCTCAGGCAGGTGGACCTTCGGGTGGATGTATCACCAAAGAATACCTCAATACACCAGTGGATTACGAGCATATCACCAAACTAGGTGCCATTATGGGTTCCGGCGGACTTATTGCCATGAATGAAGACACCTGTATGGTTGATACTGCCAGATACTTTATGGAATTTATCCAGGATGAATCCTGTGGTAAATGCGTACCATGCCGTGTTGGAACCAAGCGTATGCTGGAGATTCTGGAGCGGATTACCAAAGGTCAAGGCCAAGAGGGTGATATTGAACTCTTGGAAGAACTGAGCGAGAATATCTCACAGACGGCGATGTGCGGTCTGGGACAATCTGCCGCTAACCCGGTCTTAAGCACCATCAAGTATTTCCGTGAAGAATACGAAGAACACATCAAATATAAGTACTGCCGTGCAGGGGTTTGCTCTGATCTCTTTATTTCACCATGTGAAAATGCCTGCCCTGCCAGCATCAATGTTCCCGGATACTTGGCACTCATCTCCGTTGGCAGATACATTGATGCCTACAATCTCATTCGTCAAGAGAACCCATTCCCTGCAGTTTGCGGAAGGATTTGTACTCATCCTTGCGAAACCAAATGCCGTAGAGCTCAGCTCGATGAACCTATCGCTATTGCTGACCTCAAGCGTTTTGTTGCTGATTATGCATTTAAACATGAACAACCTTTCAGCCATGATATCGTCTTCCCCAAAAATGGTAAGAGCATTGGTATCATCGGTGCAGGTCCTTCAGGCTTAACCTGTGGATATTACCTGGCCAGACTCGGTTATGATGTTGATGTTTATGAATCCCAACCTATCGCTGGCGGTGTTCTTGCTTTCGGTATTCCGGAATACAGACTGCCTAACGATGTACTTCAGCATGAAATCAAACTCATCCAACAAGTTGGTGTAAATATTCATCTTAATACTGAGGTTGGTAAAGATATCACCTTTGATGAACTACGTAATAAACATGATTCTATCTATATCGCAACTGGAACTCAGCTTTCTAATAAGATCGACATTCCAGGAGAAGATATGGCTGGCGTTGTTCATGGCCTGGACTTCCTCCGTAACGTTAACCTTGGTCGTGAAGTTAAGATTGGTGAAACGGTTGCGGTTATCGGTGGCGGAAATACAGCCATTGATGCAGCCAGAACAGCCCTGAGAATGGGTGCCAAGAAGGTTATGATCCTTTACAGAAGAACCATAGAAGATATGCCTGCGGATGTTAGAGAGATTCATGACTCCTTGGAAGAAAGTATCGAAATCGTTCCGCTTGTTGCACCTGTTCGTTTTATCGGTAACGGTAAAATTGAAGCTATCGAATGTGTCCGAATGGAACTGGGCGGATTTGATTCAGCCGGAAGAAGAAGACCCAAGGTCAAAGAAGGTTCTACCTTTACAGTTAACGTTGATATGGTTATTCCTGCAGTTAGCCAATCTTCTGACCTTCCTTTCGTTAAGGAAGATGAAGTGGATATGACTGAGTGGGGAACATTTATTACCGACAAGGATACTCTCATGACTACGATGGAAGGCGTCTTCGCTGGTGGCGATGTCGCCAGAGGTTCTGATGTTGCTATTACTGCGATCGCTGACGGTAAGAAAGCAGCTGTATCCATCGATCTGTATCTTGGTGGTAAAGGTGTTCTGAATAAAGGTGAAGCGATTGATATTCCAGCTCCTACCGACGAGGATGAGCTTGTTGAACATGAACGCTTCCCGATGGAAATCCTTGATCCCGAGAAGAGAAAAGACTGCTTCAGTGAAGTGGTACAAGGCTATCATAAGCTCAATGCTATTGCAGAATCCATGCGCTGTTTACGCTGTGATAGGAGGTAGGTGAAAGTAATGATAAACTTAACGATTAATGGCAAGCAAGTTTCCGCTCCGGAAGGCTCAACCATCCTGGAAGCTGCTAAACTCAATAATATTGATATTCCAAACCTCTGTTATCTGGAAGGGGTCCATAAGTTTGGATCCTGCAGATTATGCGTTGTAGAGGTTGAAGGAGCAAGAAACCTCCAGGCTTCTTGTATGGTCCCGGCCAGAGAAGGTATGGTCGTTAAAACCAATACGGAAAAAGTGCGTAAGGCCAGAAAAGTTTTGTATGAACTGATTCTGTCAGACCATCCCAAAGATTGCTTAAGTTGCGAACGTAATCAAAGCTGTGAACTACAGGATCTTGGTAATCGTCTGGGTGTTACCGAAGCTCGTTTTGAAGGAGAACGTTCCGAAGGAATGGAAGACCTCTCACCTTCGATCACCAGGGATATGTCCAAATGTATCCTTTGTCGCAGATGTATCACCGTATGTAATGAGATCCAAAACGTAGGTATTCTGAACGCTCAGAATCGTGGATTCAGTACGGTTATTGGTCCTGCGATGGATCTTCCGCTTAACACCGTTAACTGCGCTTATTGCGGACAATGTACGGTCGTTTGCCCTGTTGGTGCTTTAAAAGAAACCGATGCCATCCAGGATGTCTGGAAAGCGATCAACGATAAGAAGAAACGTGTTGTGGTACAAGTTGCACCTGCGATCAGAGCAGCTATTGGTGAAGAGTTCGGTCTTGAACCAGGAACACTTGTGACTGGCAGATTGGCAGCAGCTCTGAGAGAAATGGGCTTTGATGATGTGTTTGATACCAACTTCACGGCGGATCTTACCATTATGGAAGAAGGAACAGAGCTCCTGACCAGGGTGAAGAATGCGCTGACAGGCGGAGAAGCTACTTTGCCGATGATTACCAGCTGCAGCCCAGGTTGGATCAAATATGTCGAGCACTCCTTCCCACAAGAGCTTGATCATCTCTCAACCTGTAAGTCACCCCATACCATGCTGGGTGCTTTGGCTAAGTCTTTTTACGCAGATAAGATCAACGTAGATTCCAAGGATATGTATGTTGTCTCCATCATGCCTTGTACGGCTAAAAAATATGAGATCGTCAGACCTGAGATGCAAAATAATGGCGTTCCTAACGTCGATGCCGTTCTGACTACCAGAGAACTTGCTAAGATGATCAAAGAAGCTGGAATTGACTTTGTCAACTTAGAAGACAGCGATTTTGACAATCCATTGGGTCTGTCTTCAGGTGCTGCCGATATCTTCGGAGTGACCGGCGGTGTTATGGAAGCTGCTCTCCGTACCGTTTATGAACTCGTGACAGGGCGTGAACTTCCATTCGATAAGTTGCATGTAACACCGATCGTTGGGTTAGAGCAGATCAAGACAGCCGATGTCCTTATTGAGAATCCGGTAGAAGCTTATAAATTCCTTGATGGAGTTACGGTTAAAGTAGCCGTAACCAGTGGACTCAAAGGCGCTAAGATCCTTCTGGATGAGATCGTTAAAGGTGAATCCCCATACCACTTTATCGAAGTCATGGGATGCCCCGGCGGCTGTATCAGCGGTGGCGGACAACCAAGACCCACAACACCAGAGATCCGTCAGAAACGCTTGCAAGCGATCTATAAGGAAGATGAGGGTAAAGCACTTAGAAAGTCTCATGAGAATGAGTATGTAAACAAACTGTATGAAGAATTCCTTAAAACACCGAATGGCCATAAGTCTCATGAACTGCTTCATACTCATTACACTAAACGCGGTAAGTTTAACCAGTTTCTCTGCGATTAGTTCAAACTTTTTGCTCATAGGTTAAACGTGAAGAAGCAGAATAAGTAGAGTTGAAGAGTAATATAATGAAAGAGCCTTCCTGAGGCTCTTTCATTTTTACCTTTATTATGGTATACAATTATATAGTATTTTAAAATAACCAATAAAAAGACCACAATTTAATAACCATAAGGAAAACTACAAGGAACATGAAGGGACAGAACAAATACTAAATTGAAGTACTAGGTATTTGGGACGATTCGACATATTGAACCATATTTAACTGATGGAAAGGAATTACCTATGCCATTCCATAAATACAAACATGAAAAAAATGCAACAATTAACGTCAAGAAAAAAGGCAGTAGACTTCCTATACTTTTGCGTGGTATTGCCTTTCCATTGTCTATACTTATTCTGTGGGAAATCGCTGCCCGTTACAGCTTTGTGAATCCTTATTTTTTGCCAGCCCCTAGTACAATTTTTGAAACGTTTCTGACCATGCTATCCAGTGGACTTTTGGAAAGGCATCTACTGGCTAGTATTATCCGTTTAACTTACGGTTTTTTCCTTACGGTCATTTTTGCTATTCCCTTAGGTATTTTAGTTGGAAAAGTAAAAAACATCAGACATTGGGTAAGCCCGACGTTGTCTTTTTTGCAACAGATACCGCCAATAGCTTGGATACCCATCTTTATTCTTTGGTTGGGTATCGATGAAGCCTCAAAGGTAGCGGTTATTGTCTATGCATCATTTTTTCCGGTATTTCTTAATACCGTACAAGGTGTTTCAAGTGTAGATCCAAAACTGATTGAGGTAGGAAAGGCATATATGCTCACACCCATTGAAATGATCCGAAAAGTTTATTTTCCTTCTGCTACCATGTCTATTTTTGTGGGGCTGAGGTTAGGACTTAGTAATTGCTGGCGTGCCTTGGTCGGTGCAGAACTTATCGCGGCCTCATCCGGTATCGGGTCCCTGATCGTGGAAGGAAGAGAACTGTCTCAGCCTGATAAAATCTTTGTAGCAGTGTTAACGATCGGTGTTGCTGGTTTGCTCATTGAGATTCTTCTTAAACGGATGGAAAATAGGCTTATGCCTTGGAAAAAAATGTACGAGGCAGGTGAACGGTAATAATGAATAGTACATTGGTTGAAGTGAAAAATCTCAATAAAACCTTTTATAGCGATTGGGGCAATGTCGAAGCACTCAGGGATGTTAATCTCACTTGTTCAAAAAGTGAATTTGTAACGATCGTCGGACCAAGCGGATGTGGAAAGACAACATTTCTTCGTGTTATAGCAGGACTTGAGGAGCCAAGCGAAGGAGAGGTTTTGTTTGATCACAAACTGGTCATTGGGCCCGGTGATGACCGAGCGGTCGTATTCCAAGAACCCAGACTCTTCCCATGGCTTACTGTGGAAAAGAATATTTCCTTCGGGATCTTCAATAAGAAGAGCACTAAAGAATTGGATGACATCGTATCACAAACACTTCAATTAGTTGGATTAGACCGATTTAAAAAAGCGTATCCACATGAATTGTCGGGTGGGATGGCACAAAGGGTTGCGATAGGACGGGCTCTGGCTTTTGAACCTAAAGCTTTGCTCATGGATGAACCATTATCTGCTTTGGATGCCCAAACCAGGTCAAGGTTACAAACAGAACTTATAGAACTGTGGCTAAAAACACAAAAAACAATTATTCTTGTTACTCATGATATTGAAGAAGCTTTGCTGTTAAGTCAAAGGATATTGATTATGTCACAATCTCCGGGGACTATTAAAGAGGCTATAACGGTACCTTTTTCATATCCAAGGAATCCCGATGCTCTTGAATTTATCGATTTGAGAAAGTACATATTGAGGAGTATACTATAATTGCGTTATTCTTATCCATTCAATACTTGCAACGTCGATGAATTGTGAGTAAAGACCTTTATTCATCGTTTTATTTAAAATAAAGGCCCTGTTATTAAGAATTGGCAATGCCTGATAGCAGAGCTGAAGTTAAATAATTATTACATTAATAAATAACAGATGGAGGTATTTATGAACAAATATTTTAAAACTCTCACAACCATTATTCTGATTCTATCCCTACTCCTTACCTTAACGGGCTGTCAAGAAGTCAAACCCATAGAAAAACCAAAGGTAATCAATATTTCATATTCTTTCAGACCGATCAATGTCCCTTCAATTGTAGCTCTCGAAAAAAAGATATTTGAAGAAGAGTTTGCAAAAGAAGGTATTGAAGTTAAATGGTATGAATTAGAAGGACCAGCAACAACAGAAGCTTTAGCCGCTAAATCCATTGATTTTGCAACTTCGCTTAATTATGTTTCTGCCATTATTTCTAAAGCAAATGGCAATGATATGAAGATTATTTCCAGTTATTCAAAATTTCCCAAGGCTATTGGCCTTGTTGCAGGAGCCGATAGTGAAGTTAGTTCTGTAGCTGATCTTAAAGGGAAGAAGGTTGCTTTACAAAAAGGAACAATGCTTCATGAGATGCTTATCAAAGCTTTAGAAGAAGTAAACTTAAAAGCCGGTGACGTTGAAATAGTAGGAATGGCATCACCAGATGCAGCGAATGCTGTCTTGCAAAAGCACGTTGATGCAGCTGTGTTACCAGATCCTTTAATGACCAAGGCTATTTCTTCAAAAAAAGTCAAGATACTCAGGAATGCTGAGGGTCTCATTTTAGGTCAGGCGGTTATTGCCGCCAGGACCGATTTTATTCAAAATTATCCTGAAATAACAAAAAGGTTCCTCGAGATTCATAATCAGACGTTAGCTTGGGCTGATTCTAATCAGGATGAAGCCTTAAACATGGCTAGTAAGGTTAATCAGATGGATATTAAAGCTGTTCAAGCTTTGTACCCTAAGTTTGATTTTAAAATTTCAATCGATGAGAATAATATTCTTAAGCTAACAAATTCAACTGAATTTCTAAAAGCTAATGGTTTCATTAAAGCCGATACCAATACGGATGAATTGATCAAAGAGCTTATTGATACGAGTTATTTACCTCAATAGTTTGTCAAAAAAAATAATTAAAAGAATATTCTAGAATAGTAATGATAGAACAATATAAGTGTAATCTTAGATGTACAAATATTAGATGTAGATATATTTAAAAAGGTTATGATCTAAAAGAATATGTATTGAATCAATACTATAGTACCAAATCATATAACATCTTGTCGTATTATTATCAACACATTTTGGTTAAATATGGATATGAAAAAAGTTAATCTTCTGTGTTGACAGTCTCATATTGGCATGATATTATAACTAAGCGTCGCGGGGGGAACAACCTCCCGCGAACCTGCGAGAGTGATTATTGGTCGCTCCCAGACATCCATGTCTTCCGTGATCATTGGTCGCTCTCAGACATCCATGTCTTCCGCGACACCTGATCATCCGTGATCATTGAAAACTGAACAACAAGAAAAGAATTAAAGCTAGACTCGTCA
>CAYZDF010000043.1:0-23515 GCA_964477085.1 uncultured Gracilibacteraceae bacterium
GGCAGACCCGCCATGATTCATCATCTGGAACTCAGGGGCGGAATACCCTGTCCCGGGTACCGACTCTCACCTACCGCCGGCTCTCTTCAACCTTCCTCAGAATACGTCCCCTTCAACGTCATATTATTACTAATTTTTTCGATTATAATTTATGATTCATGTTTCTGTCAAGAAGCGTCCTTTCCTTTAACCTGGTGAATAACCAACTGCTACATTTTTCTATTCAGTAATAATTCTTCTGCTTCCGCGATACGAGCTTGCCCAGTAGGGGCTTTCCAAGGATTCGACTTCCACACAACTTCTGGTTGCAGAAATGAAATTACCGTTGCTGATATAAATACCAACATGACTTGCTCCTGCCCCATTTGTATTGAAGAAAACGAGATCTCCGGGTTGGAGTTTGGACTTGGCAATACCTACTCCTTGCCGGAATTGATCATACGACGTCCGAGGCAGGTTAATACCGTGATCCCTAAAAACACGTTGCACCAGCCCTGAGCAGTCTACTCCGGCTTTTGTTCGTCCGCCCCAGCGATATTTAATTCCTTCCCAGGACAAAACGGATTGAACAATGAGTTTGCGCATCTCCAACACTTCTTTTTTTGCTTCCACCAAGGCAATATTTTGTACAGTTTGACAAGAGAATGTTTGGACTCCAGCCTTTTCTTCCATTATTTTTAGACTGACTTGAGATTGATGAGCCTCAACTAATTCTATATTTTTTTGTTCCGTAATTTTTGTTTCAAACCTTGTCATATTATCGACAGCCTGCATATTTATCGGGGTTACCGCCGCACCAGCAAGAAGAGCTGCCGTCAAGCCAACGACTTGCTTAGGAATAAGCGGACGTTGTCTCGACTCTTCAAATGTAAGTGCAACCTGCATTATAATGTGACTCCTTTCTGGTTCAATTACAAACAATCTACTGTAAGTTTTTATGCAATCCCGAATAGGATTATTCTTTCAATCTTTAGAATCATAGATGTTCATTTGATTCCTGATTTAGTATAGTCTATTCACTTCAACTCCCATTTGGTAAAACAACCTGTTGTTTTCACCTTTATCTTTTATCCTCTGGATATTGTCTGATTTTTTACGCCCTGCTCATTACTTGATAATATCTCATTCATTAGCGTTTTGGAGACATAACGTTTCTAATATTCCCTTGACCCGATTTTTTTTCAAGGTACTGAGCTGCTAACGACGAGATATATGCCAGAATTAATCCGAGTAAAGTATAAAAATAGGGTAATAGTAGTCCCTGAGTTGAATACACATAGTAAACAATACCGGAGTAGCCGACAATCAAAAGAGCTAATATTACTGCACCCCATCTTGCTCTGACCCATTCAAACAAGAAATAGCCAAAGATAGAAACGAGAACAACAATCATCAATGCCTTCGATTTTGAAGCATGCGTATAAAGCTCATTGTCTAAGAGAGCTTGAATAATATTGGCATGGATCTCCACACCATACATCTGGGTTTTACCCATAGGAGTTAAGAATTGATCCAACATACCCGCAGAATATGGTCCGATCATGACGATACTATTCCTGAAATAAGCAGGATCAACCTCTCCCTGCATAACCCGCCATACAGGAATAATTTCAAATTTAGAATCAACTGGAGGAGATGCATAAGAGAACCCTACCTGGAGACTCTCGTCGATGGGTATTTTTTCTGTTCCTCTTTTCCAGTTATAATCGTCATCCCAGGTTATTCGGTTTGCTTCAGGAAGCATCAGGTTAGCTAACCTGACATCAATAATCGGAATGATTTCCCCGTCTAAAGTTGGAATACCCAAAAGAACTTTGCGAACGACATTATCCTTATCAGGTAAAACATTGATATGTCCGATTCTTTCCTCAGATATATCTATAATGGGTAATTTGAGGTATTCTTGTTCGACTTCATTCTTTGATTTTTGGAGGGCTTTAAATTCAAAGTAAACGGGCAAAAAAACATTATCGTGCTTGGCAACAACTTCAGCTAAGGCCTTATCCTCTTCGGGATTACTGCTTTGCTCAGTGAACAGAATATCTGTCCAAACAGCCGCAGCACCAATTGACGCAATTTTGTCAATCAGATTTGCCATCTCAGACCTTGACCAAGGAAATTGACCGATTTTTTCTAAGCTTTCAGTATCAATAGCTAAAATCTTTATTCTGGAATCAACGGGTCGGGTTTTCGTCGTTAATTTATCTGTTAAGGGATTTTCGATAAAATAGAATGATTCAAAATGCAAGAAAAAAACCATAATCCAGCCAATGATAATTGCGGTAATCAGTTTCTTCAAAAGACAACCCCCTCGAAATTAAGTATCAGTGTTAAACACAGCCGTCTCTCACCGTTTTATTATTATAAATCTTAACACCTGTGAACTGACTCCTCATAAATTCAACATAATCAAACAAAAACCTTCTAGACCTATAATATTTCTGACATCCAAATTAGGATTATTCATTTTCCTTGTTAGTATTAGACTAATCTTAGTGTAGTAGTTGGGGAAAAAACTATGCATAAAATTTTCGATTAAAGCGGGTTGATCTCTTTGATTGAAAAAAACCGCTTTTTAAATCAATTCCCAACAAATCTAAAAACCATATAAGAATTAGAAAAAGTCCGGCTATTTTAAGCCGGATTTACTATTTTCTGCTATCAACTTATTTACAAAAGGGATATCTGCCGAGGCAAAATCATAAATTAAAAGGTCTTTGATATCAACCCACCTGGCTTCATCATGAACGTTTAATAAATATCTTTCATCAAGCATCTTCCCTGTAAACCCTAATAACTCCATTTCTTTTCCTTGGTATTCAAAAAGACTGTTGGCAAAATAACCCTCAATGTGAATTCTAACCTGAAACTCTTCCATCATCTCACGATGTAGGCATTGTTCGGGCGTTTCGGCTATCTCCAGTTTACCTCCCGGGAACTCCCACTTACCAGGCAAGGTGTCTTTGGAACTGCGGCGAGCTATAAATACCTTATCATCCTTAACAAGGATAGCAGCTGCAACTTGAATCATATTTATTTTACAATCCGATAGTGTTTGGTCGGTCTTCCTATTGCCCCGTATTCCAGAGCCACTTCAACCTTACCCTTTTCAACGAGATACTCAAGATAACGCCACGCCGTAATTTTAGAGAGTGATAAAGCATCTGCAATCTGTTGACAAGAAAGGGACGTATTCTGACTGTCCATATAGTTCAGAAGTTGTTTCAGGGTAAGAAAATGCACGCCTTTGGGCAGAGAAGAAAGGGTATTGAGGCCACCGATATCAACCGAATAATTATATTGATCTAATTCATCCTGACTGACGTCAGCATGTTCAACAATTAACTGACGGAGGTTAAGATAATTTAATAAAGCTTGTTGCAGTCGTTCAAAATCAAACGGCTTAATTAAATAATCAACAGCACCATAACGAAGTGTTTCCTGGATCGTGGCTGTATCCTTTGCCGCCGTTACCAGGATGATATCTGTCGGAATATTATCATGGCGAATCTGTTTAAGGAGGTTTAATCCACTTCCATTCGGCAAGAAAATATCAAGGAGAATCAAATCAGGCTGTAACTCTTTGATCTTGGTTAAAGCATCTCCTTCTGATGTACTAGTCCCAATGACCTTAAAAGGTGCTACCTTCTCCGTAAATTGTTTGTTGATACATGCCACCATCGGATCATCTTCGACAATAAAAACACGAATTAGTTCCATTCTAGACTTCCTCCTTGTTCCTCATCAATTAACGCATCAAAAGGAATATTAACATAGAAAGAGGTTCCTTTGGCATCAGACTTATAATAGATTTCGCCATTTGCCACTTTGACCCTGCTTTTGACATTTGCCAAACCATAACCTGTTCCGTTTGTTTTAGTTGTAAATCCGGGTTCATAAATCTTTTCACCAATACCAGGTAGTATTCCTTGACCGTTATCCCGAACTTCAATTTTAATGAGAGTTTCCGTTTGTTTAATGGATACGAACACTTCAGGATTTTTGGAAAAGGCTTTAGCCGCATCAAAAGCATTCTCGATCAGATTTCCCAGGACGATGACAATAGCGTGGTCATCGAAATAATCTGGTAAAGAAAAGAGATAACTATCCCGATCAATTTCAAAGTTAATTCGTTTTTCTTCCGCTTCACTGGCTTTGCCCATTAAAAGTCCCGTTACAGCATTGATCCGAAAATTACCCAAAAGACAACTCATCAACGTCTTCTCGTCAATAGCAACACGAGAGACATAGCGTTTAGCTTCTTCATAGGAACCAAGCTCCAGGAGTCCGGATATAGCATGGAGTTTGTTGGAAAACTCATGTGTCCTGGCGCGTAATGCTTCGACGATCCTTTTAACACCTGTAAGCTCTTCAGCAAGAAGACTAACTTCTGTCAGATTACTAAAGGTAATAACCGTTCCGGCAATCTTATCTTTGATAAAAATAGGGATACTATCCGATATCACGATATTACCATTGATGGATATCTGCTTGTTATAGTGAGGTCGCTTAGTCTGGATAACCAGCGGAAGTGGCGAATCCGAAATAATATCTGTTATCTTTTCACCCACTAATTTTGTATCAGACGGGAATAATAACTGGGCAGAATGATTGATTACCGTAATATTAAGGTGTTCATCCGTAGCAATGATCCCTTCTTTAACCGAATGTAGGATCCCTTCTCTTTCAATCAAGCGAGTACCAATTTCGTGTGGTTCCATGCCAAAGAGCCTTTTCTTAATATTATTAGCTAAAAACAAGGAAAGCAGTAGGATAACTAATAAGGCCAGAGGAAGAACCAAATACACCGAGCGGTAGAGTTGAGAAAGAATAAGCTTAAGATCAGGTTCAAGAAAAGCTGCCACTACCGCCCCCTCTTGATGGTCATTGTTCATAATGGGAGCAAAAGCCCGAATGGAAGGAGTAGAATAAGCTGTCGATCTTGAGATGTACGCTTCACCATGTAGAACTCTTATCTTATCCTCCCCCATCACTTCAGTATGCACTTGAAAAGGATAAGGATCAATCAAAGCCGAACCAGTCATATCAATGAAAATAACATAGGCACCTGAGCGGCTTTTCAAATCATTTGAAACATTTTGCAAGAGATCAATATCAATAGGTTCTCTGGAAAAGGCTTTCTTAACAGTATCATCTCCTGCAACACCCATCGCTATTTCCATAACTTCTTTCTCCATTCGCACTTCAAAAAAATCCATAAAGCTGATATAGAGAAAGGATATAGTCAACAACAGCGGTATAAAACCACTGATTGAAGCTATAACGAACACTTGAAATCTTAAAGAAAATGGGCCTTTTGTTTTCATATCTTCTCCAGCTGAAATGATCAATTATTTCTTAAGTTTAACAAATTATTTCTTCTCTTTCTATCTTTTATTAAAATTAAAAATGTATAATTGAAATTATTATATTATTTGCAATGTATTTAACAATTAATTTCATTATTTTCTAATTGAACTATTATCAGTAATTTAATTTAATATAAATTTTTTTCATTGAATATACAATTCCTCTGTAATTGAGATAATATTAGATAAGACTTAAAATAGACTCATAATCCCTATGGTAATAAAGTACTTCTTTGGGTTTTAAATCTAATTTTAAAAATTTGTTTTTTGATTTCAAACAAATGTTAAGCTTTCAAGTTTATGAATAAAGTCCAATTTATTTCATCGTATCATAATAATCAATCGGAGAAAACTATCATTGTAATATTAAAAAAAGAGGGTGAAAAAAGATGGGAAAAAATGTTTTCTTAGATCAATTAAAATATGAGGTTTCTAACGAATTAGGTTATATCAACACAAATGTGAATAACGCCAATTTTGAGGTTTCTGAAGAGTTAAGTATTCCGTCCGGTTCTAGTTATAGTCATACTCCTAAAGACCAGTATTCCCAATTTTTAAACAATGCTAAATTTGAAGTCGCTAGCGAGCTTGGAATCTCACTGAATCAGGGTTATAACGGTGACATTACTTCCAGGGATGCCGGTCGAATAGGTGGCCGTATTGGTGGCAAGATCGGTGGTAATATGGTTAGAAAAATGATTGAATACGCAGAAAACCATATGCGAGACACGGGTGGACAATTATAAAACTAAAATAAAGAATCTTTATCAAAAGAGGACCAAAATATTTGGTCCTCTTTTCATGTCTGAACATATAATTCTATTTTATAGCATTTTCTCCGACTATTGAGTAGTGTTAAAACCATGTTTATGAACTATTAAAACTAATTAAAAAAATTTAAACTATTTCTTCTTCGGTATAATAATTATAAAACTTTTTATTCCATTAGTATACGCTCAGCACAAGAGTATGTATTGAGCCGTCCATCCCGAGCGAAACCGATTAAAGATATATCCAGGTCTTCTGCCAAGTCAATAGCTAAATCAGTAGGTGCCGCTTTGGAAATAATAACAGGAAGATTAGCTCGGGCTGCTTTAATCACAATCTCGGATGAGATTCGTCCACTGAGTACCAAGCATTTATCTTCGGTAGAGATTTGCTGTAGAATAATAGTTCCTAAAATTTTATCGACCGTATTGTGTCTGCCGATATCCTCATAAAAAAATAAAAAAGATTCTCCGTAAGCTAAGGCGGCACTATGCACTCCCCCAGTTAAATGGTAAACCTGTGATTTCTGTTCCAACATATTTATGAGTTGTAAACAGGTCTTCGCTTTTAGAGTTAGAGATGATTCAACACGCTTTACTTGTTTTGCATCATTAATAAAATATAATCCAGCCCTGCCCTTACCACAGCAACTTGCGATGTTTCGCCTGAGGAAACTGCTATTATTGACAAGTTTACTTATTTTTACCTGCAAAATCCCTTCGCTTTGCTGATGGATATCAGCTATGTCAGGTAGACAGTTAATAATACCTTCGCTATATAAAAAACCGACACCCAATTCCGTTAAATCCTGGGGTGAACATACCATTGTGACAATCTCATCTCCGTTAAGAAACAAGGTAAGAGGAAATTCGATGACAACATCGTCTTCCATATCCTTAAATTGGTCATGCTGAAATCTTATTATGGATTTTTGACTATATATCTTTGTCAAGTCTATCAACCTCTTAGACAAGATTAGCAAAATAAAACAAAACATTCTACTTGTCAAAAAAATAATATATATTCTATAATAAGTACTGAAAATAATTCCTACTATTCTCATCGGAAAACTGGCAAAAGGATTGGAGAATATGCTATGGCTTTTATTAAAAAATTAAAAGAAGATATTTACACGGTATTTGAAAGAGATCCTGCAGCTAAAAGTACCATAGAGGTACTCCTATGTTATCCCGGCCTGCATGCCGTTGTGATGCATCGGATTGCTCACGCTTTTTATCAGAAAAAATGGTTCTTATTGGCCCGTATTCTATCGCATATCAACCGTTTCTTTACAGGGATCGAGATTCACCCGGGTGCTCGAATAGGTCGAAGAGTCTTCATCGATCATGGTCATGGTACCGTTATTGGTGAAACCACGGAAATCGGTGATGATGTGACCATCTACCAAGGAGTCACATTAGGAGGTACCGGTAAACAAAAAGGAAAACGACACCCCACCATCGGTAATAACGTGGTCATAAGTACCGGTGCCCAAGTACTGGGAGCTATTATGATCGGTGAGAATTCCAAGGTAGGTGCTGGCTCAGTTGTTTTACAGGATGTTCCGCCTAATTGCACTGTTGTAGGTATCCCAGGCAGAGTCAAGGTCAAAAAAGAAGCCGCCAAAGGAATCGACCTGGAACATCATCGTCTTTCAGACCCTGTGGCTGATATTATCAACGAACTACAAGAACGAATCAATAAGCTGGAGAACATGATGAATATTACTGGCCCAAATCAAAAGGATTATCAAGTAATAGAGCATGATAGTGAACAGTTAACAAAATGAAAAGTCTTTCCTGCGTTAAAACTCAAATATCTTTTAATAAAAAAATATAATTTATTGTGTTAATTTTTATGAAATTATTACTAAAGAGCTTCATATTCCTTAACAAGGTTTGAGATAATTCTTCCAGCAGGAAGGATTTCCTTAATTTTTTCAATATATTCACCTGAGAAAATCAATCCCTTATCCAGGTTGCCCTGTTGAGCATTATTTAAAGCTTCCATAATACAAAAATTTTGTTTGCATTTTTTCAGACAACCCTCACATGCTTGTGGGGGTTCTACTGTTCCAGAGAGGATTTTCTCAGCGAAAACATTACGAATCGCTCTGCCTGGCAGCCCGACAGGACTATCGATTAAGACGATATCTTCCCTATTGGCTTTAACGTAAACCTCTTTTAGACATTCTGCACCGTTGGCCTCTTCACTGGCGGCAAAACGTATACCCATCTGAACTCCATCCGCACCAAGCTCAAACGCCTCTTTCAGATCATAAACATCGACAATACCACCTGCGGCGATGACCGGAAGCGACACTGCTTCTTTGACTTGAGGTAATAGGATCCGCATGGATTGATCGGTGCCCAGATGGCCACCTGCCTCTTTTCCTTCGACAACAACACCTGCCGCTCCCAAACTTTCAGCAATTCTTGCGAGTTTGGGTGTAGAGACGATGGAGACAAGCGGTGTTTTCGCTTGTTCACACCAGCTGAAAATATCTCTGGAAAAACCTGCTCCCTGAATAATAAGATCGATCCCCTCTTCCAGGGCAGTGAAAACCAGTTCCTTAAACTTACTGACAGCAAACATAATATTGATACCGATGATACCCTTGGTCTTATCTCTGGCCTGTCTGATCTCTCTTCGCAATTCATCGATTTCCATCCCTGAGGCTGCAATCAGACCGATCCCACCTGCTTCTGCAACAGCTGCAGCCAAACGAGATGTTGATAGCCGTACTGCCATCCCACCCTGAATGATGGGGTATTTCGGTACCAAGTTCCCTAGTCTTAATTCAGGAAATTTCAAGTTAAAACCCTCCAAGCAAATAATCTATCTATGAATTGAATGTACACAAAAATACTTTGATATCTAAACTAAGCAATATTTAAATTTTACCTTTTTTCCATGTTCTCTTCAAGTGGCAAAATTACTATTGAACCGAAGGATGCATTAAGATGTAGTGTTTTACAAACAATACTTAAAACAAATATATCTACGAATACATTAACCGATTCCTCACGTTTAAATACATTTCAGGAATTGCTTCAATAGGATAAAAAGGAGGTTGTCTCATGCACACCATGTGGAAAGGTTCCATCAGTTTCGGCTTGGTAAATATACCCATTAAGATGTTTACAGCTACTGAAGAGAAAGATATTAAATTCAGATACTTACACAAAGAATGCAATACCCCTCTTCGATATAAAAAAATGTGTCCTACTTGTAATAAAGAAGTGACTGAAGAAGAGATCGTCCGCGGTTATGAGTATGAACTGGGGCATTTTATCATTATCAATGAAAGAGATCTTCTAGCCCTCAAATCAGAAGTTGATGATAAAGCAATTGATATCCTGGATTTCGTTAACCTTTCTGAGATCGACCCCATTTATTTTGATAAATCTTATTATCTTTCACCACAGGATACCGGAAGTAAAGCCTATACTTTGCTTCGACAAGCGATGGATGATACCGGTAAAATCGCCATCGCCAAGATGACCATTCGCAGCAAACAAACACTCGCTGCACTTCGGGTCTATAAAAACATTCTCGTCCTGGAAACCATCTTCTATCCGGATGAAGTCAGGGCAGTCAGTCAGGTTCCGGGATTGCCGGAAGGTGTAAGCGTTAATGAGAAAGAGTTAGATATAGCAACAAAACTCATCGACAACTTGACAGCCCCATTCGAGCCCGAGAAGTATACCGATGAATACCGTGAAGCTCTTCAGGATCTTATCAACAAAAAAATTCAAGGCAAAGAAATCGAGATTGCACCAGAAGCTCCGCATCGCAATGTCATTGACCTGATGGAAGCACTTCAAGCCAGTCTCAAGGAAACTAAGAAAAAACCAACCAAAAAGAAAACTAAAACGGAAGATAAACAAAAGCAAACCACTGCCAGTTAAAGAGTTTCCTACTGATAATCCATATTGAGTGCATTTTATAAGTATATTAGTTAATCCCCAGCAATTCCCTGCAACTTCTTATGAATGATATTGAAGTATAGGAGTAAATCATGCAACTACTGGAGGTAATGGAACCGATTATATCAAATAAAGTGATGCTCGGTGAAGATTGGATTCATCAGATTAAGTGGGATGGTATCCGAGGAATTACGTATATCGATCATAGGAGCTTCAGGCTTTTTACCAAAAGCGGTAGGGAGCGAACTGATTTTTACCCGGAAATATCGGATACCGTTACCCTTCTTAACGGTCATCAGGCTATCTTCGATGGAGAGCTAGTAGTCTTTGATCCGCAGGGAAAACCATCCTTCAATCTAGTTCTGACCAGAGACCGTTTGAAGTCACGGACAAGCCTTTCTCTCTACACTCAAAAATACCCGGTAAACTATATCATTTTTGATATTCTTTTCTTTAATGGTAATGATCTCCGTTTCTTACCCCTGTCAGAAAGAAAACAAATCTTAAAAGAGCAGATGAATCAGAATTCTTGTATCGGAATAACGGATGACTATAGTGATGGTTTAAATATATATAATTTAATGAAAGAAAAGAACTTTGAAGGAATCGTTTCCAAGAAGAAAGACAGCATCTATCTCCCTGGTAAAAAACATGATTTATGGGTTAAAACCAAAATATCCAAAAAAATACTAGCTGTCATCGGCGGAATCTCATGGAAAGCAAATATGCCGAATTCTCTTCTCTTGGGTATCTATACATCGGAGAACGTCATATCTTATGTCGGTAGAGCTAGTATTGGTTTAACCGAAGCTGATTTCAGGACACTGAAAGAGTACTCTCAATCCTTAAAACAAGATGTAAGCCCTTTTTCCAATCTTCCCAAGGCTAAAGACGTGACTTGGTTCAAACCTATACTCACGTGTTGGGTGAGCTTTCTGGAGTGGACTGACGGTTCTAGTCTACGCCATCCCAAAATCCTTGGCTTTAGTAGTAAAAAAGCAACTTCAGCTGATGGAAAGGAATACGTAGTAGAATGACAGTTGAAATTGAAGGGAAACAAGTCAAAATAACCAATCCGGAAAAACTTTTGTGGCCGGAACTGGGTATTCGAAAAATTGACTACATCAAGTATTTATTGGATCTCTCCCCTTTTCTCTTAGCCCATACCAGCAACCGACTGTTAACCACGATCCGCTATCCTGACGGAGTGAAGGGTAAGTCTTTTTTTCAGAAGAATTTACCGGAACACTCCCCGGATTGGATACCAACAAGAGAGTGGCATGATAACAACTATATTATCCTGGATGATAAAGCTGTCCTTGTCTGGCTGGGGAATCAAGCAGCCCTGGAGCTTCATACTCCCTTTAATACCATCCAGAATGAACATTCACCCTCTGACCTGGTTTTTGACCTGGATCCATCTGAAGGGCAAAGCTTTGAAGACGCAGTGGAGGTTGCTCTGATCGTTTATCAGGAACTTAGAGCTTTAAATATCAAGAGTTTTGTCAAGATATCAGGTGCCAGTGGTCTGCAGATTTACATCCCTGTGGGTGGAAAATACACCTATGAAGAAGCACGTCAGATCAACCACTTCTTTGCCACTTATTTCAGTCAAAAATATCCTCAAAAAATAACGATTGAACGCATTGTGAGCAAAAGAGGAAAAAAACTCTATTTTGATTATCTTCAAATGTGGCAAGGTAAAACAATCATTAGCCCTTATTCACCGAGGGCTACCATGTTTGCCTCTGTCGCGGCACCTGTTGAATGGAGCGAACTTGACCAAGGAATCAAACCTCAGGATATTACGATCTTCAACATCACTCAAAGGCTCGAGGAGAAGAAGGATCTATTTGCCCCGTTACTCAAGAATAGTTCTCCCCAGAATCTCGAATTTATCCTTCAGCATGTGAACAAATAGTCCTACATATTTCCGAAGCATTTCGCAAAAACTTTCAATAGTAAAAATGGGAGGTATGTTCGATGACTGAAACCATTCTGGAAAAAACTGAAGGTCGTGTCAGTTACCATGATTCTGTGGAAGAAATGCTTATACGCATTCGGGAAGATGGTATGTCCAATGTTTTCGACCGTTGGATCGAACAAGAAAAAATCAGGTGTAAATTTTGTCTTCAGGGACTCAGCTGCCAACTCTGTACCCAGGGTCCCTGCCGGATCACAGATAAACCTGGCCAGGATAAGGGCGTTTGTGGTATAGGTCCGGATGCAATGGCGATGCGCAATGTACTCCTTCGTAATATTATGGGTGCTGCTACCTATAGTCATCATGCCTACGAAGCATTCCGAACCTTAAGAGCAACCGGTCAAGGAAAAACACCATTTAAAATTACAGATACCAATAAACTGAAGTGGATGTGTGGCATGGTCGGTATCAATACCGATCAGGATACCCTTCAGATGGCTGTTCAACTCGCCGATTTTTTGGAAGCTGAGATGGGTAAAGATCCGGATGAACCCAGTAAAATGGTGGAAGTTTTTGCTCCCAAGAAAAGGATTCCGGTATGGAAAGAGCTTGGAATCTATCCAACGGGAGTTGTTCATGAAGAACAAAATGCAGTTGCCAGCTGTCTCACCAATGTTGATGGAGATTATGTTTCATTAGCTAAGAAAGCACTGCGTCTTGGCCTGTCTACCATCTATACGGCTCAAATCGGCCTGGAGATGTCTCAGGATATTCTCTTTGGTACGCCATATCCTCATGAAGTAAATATGGACTTAGGGATTATGGATCCTGAATATGTCAATATCGTCTTTAACGGGCATCAGCCTTGGGCGGGTGTTGCCACTATCCTTAAAGCCCGTACACCAGAAGTACAGGGGAAAGCCAAAGCTGCCGGTGCCAAGGGCCTCAGAGTGGTAGGTTCAATCGAGACTGGTCAGGAACTATTGCAGCGTTTCGATGTCGACGATGTCTTTATCGGTCATATGGGTAACTGGTTATCCATCGAACCTCTTTTAGCCACCGGAACTGTCGATGTCCTGGCGATGGAAGAAAACTGTTCACCGCCGGCTATCGATATGTATGCCGAAAAATATCAAATCACGCTTGTTGGGGTAAGTACCATCATCAATATGCCGGGTCTTGAGCATATGATTCCTTATTATCCAGCTAAAGTTGATGCCATGGCGGATCGACTTATTGATTTAGGAATTGAGAATTTTAAGAAAAGAAAAGGCAAAGTAACTGCCAAGGTTCCGGGTAAAATCCAAAAAGCAGTCGCTGGTTTTTCCACTGAAGCTGTTCTCAATGCTTTGGGTAATAAGCTTGACCCTCTGGTGGAGGTAATCGCGGCTGGAAAAATCAAAGGTGTGGTTGCTTTGGTTAACTGTGCCAGCTTACGTAATGGTCCTCAAGACTGGAACACTGTCAATGTAACCAAAGAACTGATTAAGCGCGATATCCTCGTGGTCAGTGGTGGCTGTGGTAATCATGCGTTGGAAGTTGCCGGTCTTTGCAGTCTGGATGCTGTTAATCAGGCTGGTGAAAGGCTCAGGGAAATCTGTAAAGCATTGAATATTCCCCCTGTACTCAGCTTTGGGACCTGTACGGATACAGGTAGGATCTCCATGTTGGTTACAGCTTTAGCCGATCATCTGGATGTTGACGTTCCCCAGCTCCCTATCGCGGTAACAGCTCCAGAGTGGATGGAACAAAAAGCAACCATTGATGCTGTTTTTGCGGTAGCCTATGGTACCTATACGCATCTCTCTCCTACTCCCTTTGTCACCGGAGCACCGAAGCTGGTCAAACTTCTGACTGAGGATATCGAAGGCCTTACAGGTGGAAAGATAGCCTTAGGGGATGATCCTGTTCAAGTGGCCGTGGATATTGAAAAACACATTCTGTCGAAGAGGAAAGCTCTTGGTTTAAGCTAAACTTTCAGGTGTTCTCAAGCATTAAGAAAACAGAACCAGACTTCTAAAACTCTTGGTAAACTATAATTAAAGATAGAGACAGGATCTGTAAGATATTTAAACGACTACAGATCCTTTCTTTTTCCACAGGATGTTATATATTTCTCAAAAAATTACAGACAACTTATAAATACATTCGAGTTGGTGTGCAAGGGCAAGTATGACTAACTATCTTGGCGAAAAACCAGTCTATTTAACCTTGGTGACAACTTATAGTTATTTATGAGGTTTTTTGATATTTCCTTAACTTCATGCTTTTAGTCTATACTTTTAATAGAATTATTGAATTAAGAGGAAGGGGTAGAAATACAATGACAAAACATAAAAGGAAAATACTGATTCTATCAGTGGCACTAATTTTCATGGCTTTTTCCCTTATAGGGTGTTCTCAGCAAGCAGCACCAGCCGAAAAGCCGACCTTAGTTCTAGCTGATGCCGGTTGGGACAGCATCCAATTTCATAACGCCGTTGTCCAGCATATCTTAGAAAGCGGATATGGTTATAAGACGGATATCATAGCTGGTTCTACACCCATCACTTTTGCCGGATTAGTTAAAGGTGATATCAATATCTATACCGAAGTGTGGACAACTAACTTAGGCGATAGTTATTCCAAAGCCATTGATAACAAAGAGGTTTTTGAATTAGGAATAAACTTTGATGATAACGCCCAAGGTCTTTATGTTCCAACCTATATGATTAAAGGTGACGCGGTAAGAGGGATTAAAGCTTCGGCACCTGATCTCAAATCAATTAAGGATCTCCCTAAATACTGGGAACTTTTCAAGGATGAAGAAAATCCTTCTAAGGGGAGAATCTACGGTGCGATTCCAGGTTGGGAGGTCGATACCATTCTATCCGAAAAAGTTAAGAAGTACGGATTAGACAAACAGTATAACTACTTCAGTCCAGGTTCTGATCCTGCTCTCTCTGCATCCATGGTCAAAGCTTATGATAGCGGTGAACCTTGGCTTGGCTACTACTGGGAACCCACCTGGATCATGGGTAAAATGGATATGACCTTACTATCCGACGAACCTTACAATGAAGAGCTCTGGAATGATGGTTATCAATGCGAAATTCCTCCTGTACCTGTTACGGTCTGCGTCGATAAAGATACGATGGAAAAACAACCTGAGGTTGTCGCTTTCCTTCAGAATTACAAAACAAGCAGTGCTCTAACCAGTGAAGCCCTGGCCTACATGGAGGAAAATGAGGCAAAACCGGAAGATACTGCCAAATGGTTCCTGAAGGAACATCAGGATCTCTGGACTCAATGGGTTCCCGCAGATGTTGCTGAAAAGGTCAAGAAAACTCTTTAATCATGCAGCCTTAACAATTAGATCCTTCGAATTGATAACAAAAGTAGTTGTATCCGATACAACTGCTTTTGTTCTTCTAACACCTGTCTCATTCAAATGTCTAGCTATCGTTATAAAAGTATCTAGAAATGTTAGAAATAAAGGAATGATGTTTATGGCCCAATTTCCAGAATTTTTCCGGTTAGAAATTGGAATCTATGTTGATCAGTTTGTCAAATGGCTGCTTCAGAATTTTGAGGAAGTCTTCGAGGCAATTTCCAAGGGCATCCTTTGGTTCCTTCTGAAAATTGAAATGTTCTTCCTATTTTTACCCTGGTGGTTAGTTCTCGTCGTCATCTTTTTGCTCGGCTGGAAAATCAAAGATACTAAATCAGGCATGATCTATGCTCTCCTTTTCTTCCTGATCGGAACCTTTGGTCTTTGGGAACCGACCATGATGACCTTGGCCATTGTATTAACCTCGGTGGTCATCTCACTCTTACTAGGAATCCCCACCGGTATATTAATGGCCTATTCGGATCGGATGAATACGGTCATGCGTCCAATGCTTGATGCGATGCAGACCATGCCCAGTTTCGTCTATCTGATTCCGGCTGTTATGCTTTTCAGCCTCGGTAAAGTGCCGGCAGTATTTGCTACGATGATTTATGCCCTCCCCCCATTGATCCGTTTAACAGACCTGGGTATCCGTAACGTCTCCAAAGAAATGGTTGAAGCAGCACATTCTTTCGGTTCCTCTAACTGGCAAACATTGACCAAAATCCAGCTTCCTCAAGCTTTCCCTACCATTATGACCGGGATCAACCAAACCACAATGATGGCTTTGGCAATGGTCGTCATTGCTTCGATGATTGGAGCCAAAGGACTTGGTCTGGAGGTCTTAAAAGCGATCCAGCATATCGATATTGCCAAGGGATTTGAGGCCGGAATCAGTATTGTTTTCCTGGCTATCATCATCGACCGGCTTTCTCAGGCAGCAGCGAACAAGTACAAATACCCTCGATAGGCGGTGAAATAAATGACAGTAAAGATTAAAGTAGCGGATTTGATCAAGATCTTCGGTAAGCATTCTCAGTCCATCCTGCCTATGCTGAATAAGGGAATGTCCAAAGAAAAAATATTAGAAGAGACTGAACACACCGTCGGTGTCAATAATGTTTCCTTTGAAGTCTATGAAGGCGAAATATTTGCGATCATGGGTCTTTCTGGGAGTGGTAAATCCACCTTAATTCGTTGTCTTAACCTTCTTAATGACCCTACTGCCGGCAAAATTGAGATCGATGGCGAAAACATTCTAGAGTACAGTAACGAACAACTGAAGCAATTTCGCCAGACTAAAGTGGCCATGGTATTTCAGCACTTCGGTCTTTTTACGCACCGAACTGTATTGGATAACGTCACCTATGGACTGGAGATCAAAAAAGTTCCAGAAAAAGAACGTATAGAAATCGCTAAAAAAACCTTAGCCAGTGTCGGATTGGATGGCTGGGGTGAAAAATACCCCAACGAGCTAAGCGGAGGGATGAGACAACGGGTAGGTTTAGCCAGAGCACTGGCTACTGATCCGGATATTCTTTTAATGGATGAACCCTTTAGTGCGCTTGATCCTTTAATTAAGAGAGAGATGCAGCAAGAACTTCTGGATATTCAGGCCAGACTCCATAAGACTATCGTCTTCATCACCCATGATATCAATGAAGCGTTTAAACTTGGTGACAGAGTTGCGATCATGAAAGACGGCATCATTGAACAGATCGGTACGCCCGAAGAGATTCTGGCCAAACCTAGCAATGAATATATCAAGAATTTTGTCAGTGATATTGATCGCTCCCGAATTCTGCAGGCTAAAAATATTATGTTCAGACCTTCCACCCTGATCGCCTTAAAGGATGGGGTGAAGGTTGCTATTAAAGAGATGGAGGAAAGTGGTATCTCCAGTATCTTTGTTGTTGATCATAACAGGCATCTGCAAGGGCTTATCACGATTGACTCAGCTTTAAAGGCTCTTAAGGAAGATAAACAACTGAAAGATATTCTGATTCGTGATTATTATACGACGGGCCCGGAAACCTATATGAGAGAACTCATCCAATATGCAACAGAAACAAAATACCCGATAGCTGTCATTGATGATGAACAGAAGTTACTTGGAATCATCCATCGGGTTACCGTCCTATCAAAACTTGTTTAGTATATTCTTGATTTGTTTTGTTGTGCTAATGAGGGTTTAACAGTTATCAAATCTTTATTGAGTATCGTTTGTTTTGACAACACTTTCAGCTTTCAAGACCCTCATAGCATTTAAGATAGCAATGACTGCAACTCCAACGTCAGCAAACACCGCTTCCCACATTGTGGCAATACCTATGGCTCCAAGGAATAAGACAACTGCTTTTACTCCCAGAGCGAAGGCTATATTCTGCCAAACGATGGTACGTGTTTGCCGAGCGATCTTAACAGCACTCAACACCTTGGATGGCTCATCTGTCATTAAAACGATATCCGCAGCTTCAATAGCGGCATCCGATCCCAGTCCACCCATGGCAATTCCGATATCTGCTCTGGCCAGAACAGGTGCATCGTTTATCCCGTCACCAATAAAAGCAATTTTGTGACGGGATTCTTTCTGCTTTTCTAATTCCTCTAATGCTTCCACCTTTTGGTCAGGTAGTAATTCAGCATAGACCTGATCGAATCCAAGTTCACTCCCGAGCTGTTCACTAACAGCTTTGGTATCCCCTGTCAGCATGACGATCTTTTTGATTCCTAAATGTCTCAGCCCGTTGATAGTTTCCCTGCTATCCTCTCTAACCCTGTCCGCAATCAAAATATGACCGATCAAATGACCATCGATCGCCAAATAGACGACAGTACCTGTTTCAGAAATTCTAGGGTAAGAAACGCCCTCATCCTGCATCATCTTGGCATTGCCTGCAATCACGCGTTTATTCCCAATAACAGCTTTCACACCACGTCCTGAGATCTCCTGGTATTGACTGACCTGGGTCCTGTCAATCGCTTGCCCATAGCTTTTCAGGATGGAAGTTGCGATAGGATGATTAGAATAGCTTTCAACCAAAGCAGCATATTCAAGAATGCGCTCACCAGTCATATCTGAATGGGGGGTAATCTTCACGACTTCAAATACCCCTTCCGTGAGGGTTCCCGTTTTATCGAACACGATTGTTTTTACTTGGTTTAATGCTTCCAGATAGTTGCTTCCTTTAATCAAAATTCCGTTTCTGGAGGCTCCACCTATACCCCCGAAGAAACTTAAAGGTATCGATATCACTAACGCACAAGGACATGAAACCACCAAGAAAACAAGAGCCCTGTTTAACCATTCATTGAAACTAGCATCACTTAAAAACAGCGGTGGAAGTAGAGCCAAAAGGGCTGCACCTATTACCACTCCTGGAGTATAGTAGCGTGCAAATTTCGAAATGAAATTTTCGGTGGGAGCTTTTTTGGAACTCGCGTTCTCAACCATATCCAGGATACGGGCAACGGTGGATTCTTCATATCTTTTGGTCACTTCGATCTGAATAACCCCGGTCTTATTGATAAAACCGGCTAAGACACTGCTCCCAGCTTGAACTTCCCTGGGAATAAACTCCCCTGTGAGAGCTGATGTATCCAAGACTGAATGCCCTTCAATTACCGTCCCATCGAGCGGAACCTTTTCACCCGGTTTAATGATGATGGTCTGACCTTCACGAATCGCTTGCGGAGATACTCTTCTTTCCAAGTCCCCCTCTTTGAGATTCGCAAAGTCCGGACGAATATTCATCAGCTCACTGATCGATCTTCGGGAACGATGAACAGCCATGTCCTGGAAGAATTCTCCGATCTGATAAAAAAGCATAACAGCAACTGCCTCAGGAAATTCCCGGATAGCAAATGCTCCAACTGTAGCAGTACACATCAGGAAATTTTCGTCAAATAACTGACCCCTGACACTATTTCGGATTGCTTTAAAAATAACTTCATATCCAATCAAGACATAACTAATCAGAAATAAGGCTATTTCCGTTACAAATGTCAGTTCGAGAGATAGTACCAGAGCAAACGACGCACATCCAAGGAAAAAGGTTATTATCTTAGCTAAACTTAGGTGTGCAGTTACATCACTCAGGAACTTAAATCTGACAGAATCCACTTCAGGTTTCTTGCTTTTTCCTTCGTTTGCTTGACTGATTTCACTAATGGTTACACCATGTTCGATCCTATTAATGATTGTCTTTATAGCTGACATCACATAAGATAAATCATCACGATTGGCTGTGAAGGAAAGCTTACCGGTTACGAAGTCCAGATTGGCTTTTAAAACTTCTGGTAATTGAGCAATTTCCTTTTCTATTTTTCCCGCGCAATTGGCACAGTGTAATCCTTGGAGTAAAAGGGTTTTTTGTTCAGTATTATTATCATTTTTAGCTCGAACCATTATCTGTGGTTCGTGCTTATGGATGATAGTAAGAATGCTTCTGAGTATTTCTCTATCATCAACACTCTTATCGACATCGATACTGAGCGTTTTAAAAACAAAGTTGAGGGTAGCATCAACAACATAGGAAAGATTTTTTATCTCTTCTTCAATTAAAGAGGCGCAATGAGCACAACCAAGTCTTTCCAGAATGAATTCTTTTCTCCTTATATCCATCTCATTTATCTTTACGTCCATGTCTTTTCCCCTTCTGTCACTTGTTTTTCTATCTGTATCTATATCAGTTTTCTCTATTTAGTTGTTTTAAGTTTTTGTTTTACTTGATTTGAATTGCTATCATTATAACGTTTTCCTCAAATCATTCTTATCTTGTAGTTGCCAACTGTCTGTTTCCTCATCGATGCCTGACGTGTATCATTCCCTGCTCAAATATCTTTTCAACGTGTTCATCATCTAAAGAATAGAAGACAACCTTGCCTTCCTTTCTGTTCTTAACCAAACGAGCTTGTTTTAAAAAACGCAGCTGGTGAAAGATAGCGGATTGCGTCATATCCAATAGAAACGCTAAATCACAGACACACATCTCTGACTCTGATAAAGCCCACAGTATTCTAATACGTGTGGTATCCCCAAACACTTTAAATATCTCTGCCAAATCATATAAGCTTTCCTCTTCAGGCATTAAAGCTTTAACCTTGTTCACCGTATCCTCATGAATAACTGTACAATCACAGCGGATTTTATTTGACTTTTCTCTCATTTTCCTTCCTCCACTTAAACTTATTTAAGAATGTAATTAAATCGCAGGGAATTTTCAATCATAAAAAACGCTATTTAATTTGAACCAATTATTTTAGAACCTTTTTTCTTAAAAAGGTACCTTGATGTGTACTTCAATTTCATATTCATTGTCTTTGTTAAATAATTAAACATCAAAACAAATTTGCTGAATATAAAACTTGAATACTTGAATATATATTCATATATTCAATACTATTCCCCTCTTGCTTTAATGTCAATATGTTAATTTTTTCTGTCTGGCATTTTAAATTGTAAAATGACATATGATTTAATATTTTAAAGCAGTCGCAGATTTGGATATACTCCTTGTTACATTGGTAATATGGGGGGGACAGTAAATTAGCAATGAGAATCATACGATTAATCTTTTTTTTAGGTTTTCTTACGGTCATTACGATCGCAGGAGTTTTTGTCTGTGATAAAATTACCACTAACCAGGATAAAGCCGTCTTTTCGACAGAAGACCCCGTCTATGATGCTGTGATGAGACGGGATATCCTATGTCTGATGCTGGCTTATCCCGATTATATTAAAGGAGTGGAAAAGAATCCCGAAGGAAAAGTCTATGTTGTCATGAAATCAGATAAAAAGATTCTCTACGATGACCGCAAGGAAAAGAATTCCTGGCAAAAATCCGGTAACCCTGATCTTCAAGATATGATGGAACAAATATATCCACTCAACGACATCAAAGAGATTCTTCCCAACCACTACAATCCTGGTTGTGTACGTGTTTATCCGCTTTTGAAGGAAGTCTATGGTTCCAGCAAAAATCAGATTCTATCCAACCTGGTCAAAGTAAGCATCGGCTACAAATACGTCGAATTCAACAGTAAGAATCAGGCTTCGGAGTCCCTTAAATCCGTAATGAAAGAATTACTTCCCCTCTCCCGCCAAAGTCACAAAGTTTATGCAGTATCCTTCCCTATTAGCGGCACATTTAACTACCGTCTGATCGGGGGAACCAGTCGATTGAGCTCTCATGCCTATGGTATTGCGATTGACCTCCATTATAATAAATATGATTACTGGCGTTGGGCTACACGGGATGAAGGTCAAAAACGCCTCAATGCTTATCCCAAAGAAGTGGCCCATATCTTCGAAAAGAATGGGTTTGTGTGGGGAGGAAAATGGGGCAATTTTGACATTATGCACTATGAGTACCGCCCTGAAATCATCCTCAAAGCTCGTTATTTTTCCAAGGAACCTATCCCAGGTACACCCTGGTATGATGGATTACAGGATAATCAGCAAGCCTGGAAATACATCTGGTTGATTGAACAGGAATTAAATACCATAAAAGCCGTACCTGGTTCTTAGGGAGACGGCAAGTTATAATTCTGCTTTTTTATTTCTCAACAAAGTCTACATTCTTTTCAGATAAAGAATCAATTATTATAGCTCAATATCTTTTCATTTGCGTTTACTTCTATTTTTCGTATTGCAAGAAACTTTCTATCTTTAAACCTTCATCTTAAAACTCCATAAGAATTTTTCATTTTGACAACAATGAATGATGTTGAAATTTTATTGTTACCCTATTGATCAACGATATATGATAATATGAAGTGGAGGTTTAATCATAAAGGTTTAATTCCTTTCAGAAATAACAACCCAGGAGAAACAATGAAGAAAAGATATTTTCTAATTTTTTTGATTGCCTGTTTCTTAATAATCTCTGTCCCATTTCCTGTTCTCCCCTTTCAGAATCTCCCATTTCTCCACCCCCCCACGCCCAAACTCCTGAGGAATGGCCAGAACAAAGCAACAAGGGAAGTGAGCTTACTTCCCCGATAATAAAGGTTCATTTTTTGGATGTCGGCCAGGCTGAAAGTATTTTAATCCAATCACCAAATGGAAAAACGATGCTGATTGATGCCGGAAATAATGATGATGGTCCTAAAGTCATTTCATATATTAAGGACCAGGGCATTTCAAAACTCGACATCGTAATTGGCACTCATCCCCATGAAGATCATATTGGTGGTTTGGACATGGTTATCAATACTTATGCTATCGGGCAGGTCATCATGCCTAAAGTCAGTCACACAACCAAGACATATAAGGATGTACTAACAGCTATTCAGAAAAAGGGTCTTAAGATCACAACTGCAAAACCAGGACTCTCTTTAGATCTTGGGCCAGAAGTAAAGACCACCGTCTTAGCTCCAGTGGAAACCGGCTATGAAGAATTAAATAACTATAGTGTAGTGATCCGAATGGTCTATGAACAAATCTCTTTCTTATTTACCGGTGATGCAGAGAAACTATCTGAGGATCAAATCCTAGCCTCAGGAGCAGAACTTTCTTCTACCGTCTTGAAAGTAGGGCATCATGGCAGCAGTTCTTCTTCGTCACAAGCCTTTTTGGAAAAAGTTAAACCTCAATATGCAGTGATTATGACGGGAAAGCAGAATGAATATGGCCATCCCCACCAGGAGACAATTAAAAAATTAAACGACTCTGGTATTTACCGAACAGATCAGAACGGGACTATTGTTGCAACCTCTGATGGTTCTCACCTGATTTTCAAGTAAATTCTGTTTGATCTTCACCTACTTTGAAATTACGCATATTGCACTCATCAATCGGGTAGATATAGATTATAAACCCTTATATCCGCGGAGGAAACATGATTGATTTTTTTCAAAAGCTTAAAATAAGGTATCTTTTACTCGCCTACGTTGTATTTTCTGTTATGGTGATCGTTATTTCCGAGTTCACACCTTTGTCCAATATTGTCTATCTAACCGATTACTTTTGGGAAATTGTCATTAGTTTCTTGGTCTTGGTCTGGTTTATTTATTATATTTATCACCATAAATTAAACATTAGGTCTCTTGTCTGCGACTTTAGACAAAAGGTCAAATGGAAAGAGATCTTTTCAATTGTAGGGATCCATTACCTGTTTACATTTGGTTTTATCTTATTACTCTATTCCGTCCT
>CAYZDF010000044.1:0-23437 GCA_964477085.1 uncultured Gracilibacteraceae bacterium
AATCCGTCCATGACCCTCGGCAGGTACGGGCACATCATGCCCGGTGACGAGGAACGGATCCTGCTTTTGGCAGGCGTCGCTTTCAAACCTTTAGTTCATGACGATATATTGCAATGGTTTTTTCTATTTTTAACGGCTGTTAATGTCTTTGCCGTCATCCTGGTTTTAAGCTATGTTATTTCCCGGTATATGCCGTTTCCGCTTTATGCGCATACTGTGCTGCGTTTTGTTTTTTTTGCTTCGGCCATATTCTTATTTAAGCGTTACTTGAACCCGCTATTTGCCAAGGTCGTGAAACACTGGCAGGCATTTTTCCTGGTGAGTGTTGCCTTCCTTGTTAATTTTGGCTATTACATTTTAGGAAGTCATGATATCGAAAAAACCATGGCCAATCAATTTGTACCGTTGCTCTTATTTATTGTCCTTGGTGTATTTATGTATGCGGCTATTTTTTATTCTCTTAAGGTTTTTTCTTCAGAGTACGCCACGCGTGAGGAAAACATCAAAATTAAAGCCCAGCAGGATATCCTGCAAAAAGAGCCACTTTGCTTACATTCCTGCTCCTGTCGGTAAAGGGGTGAGGCCATCATGAATTTCTGTACAGCTATATGGGCAATTGTTTCCGGAGAAGCAAATCCTCCTTTTATGACCGGTTCTGGCATATCTGCCTTTATGATAGGAACATGTTCGGAAGTTTCCTCGCGGACTATATTATTTGCGGCAACACATACCGCTGCCTATGGGCACTTCGCGAGTATCCGACAGCCACGGAAGAACAGGCGATTCTGCGTCACTTGGGTGAAAAGGACGGCATTACCCTGCACATCTATACCCGTCACGTCACAGCGGTGGAAGAGAGGAAGATTATCAGCAACGCCGCCAATAAGAACCGTCTGAACAGAAACAACACCAACGACCTACAGCAAACAGTCACTGCCGAAAGCAACCTTCAGGATGTTGCGGGTATAGTGGCAAACATGCACAGAAACAAGGAGCCGCTGCTCCACGCAGCCGTATATATTGAGCTGTCCGCCCATGACCCGGACCAGCTCAAGCTTCTGCAGACCGAGGTGCTGACTGAGCTGATCCGAAGCAAACTCAATGTCGACAGTCTCCTGCTCCGCCAGCAGCAGGGATTTCTGTCGGTAATGCCCTCCGGCTGGAACGTTTTCGGCGATCAGTTTGAACGGGTGCTGCCCGCCAGTTCGGCTGCCAATCTTTATCCCTTCAACTACAGCGGCAAGACAGATCCTAACGGATTCTGCCTGGGCAGGGATAAATTCGGCAGCAACATCCTCGTAGATTTCAACCGTCGCGCCGACGACAAGACCAACGCCAACATCCTCATCCTCGGAAATTCCGGCCAGGGCAAGAGCTATCTGCTGAAGCTCATTCTGACCAACCTGCGGGAATCCGGTATGAAGGTGATCTGAATTTCGAAATATATGTTGACTCTCACATAATGGTATACTCTATACTGAGAATGAGCTCAAAAAACACATATATGTGAGGAAAAATAAATGCTGAAAATCGGAGATTTTTCAAAACTATCAAGAATTAGTATACGCATGCTACGCCATTATGACGAAATCGAACTGCTTGTCCCTGAAAGCATAGATGAATTTACTGGCTATAGGTATTACAGTGAGGCTCAATTACCACGGGCAAACCGAATTCATGCGCTTAAAGATATGGGGTTTGGACTGTCTGCAATTGCTGAGATATTGAAAACCTATAATAATCCGCAAGCATTAATGCGATATCTTATGCTTAAGCAGACTGAAATGAAAGAACTGGCGGATAAAACCAGCAGGCAATTGCTTCTTCTTGACACAACCATCAACCGACTTGGAAAGGATGAGAATATAATGGAATACACGGTCACATTAAAAGAAATGCCGGAGAGATATGTAGCAAGTCTAAGAAAAATAATACCAGCCTATGATAAAGAGGGAATGCTATGGGAGCAGATGACAAAGGAGATTTCTTCCCAAAATGTTCAGTGCGCAAATCCCTGTTATTCACTTGCTGTCTTTCATGACGAGGGATATAAAGAAAACGATGTAGACGTTGAGATTCAGATATCAATGCAGGGCAAGTATCAAGATACTGAAAATGTGGTATTCAAAACAGTTCCCGCTATGCTGATTGCCTCGGCAACCTACAAGGGCAACTATGACCAGATTACAGACGTCAACCAGGCAGTAGCCAATTGGGTCAGAGATAATAATTATGAATTTTTTGACGCGATGTTCACCATTTACCATGTCAGTCCGGCTCAAACTCAGAACCCTGATGACTTTGTAACTGAGGTTTGTTATCCGGTTAAAACGAAATAAAAGCTATTACAAAAAGCCGTCTGTTAATGAAGCAGACGGTATTTTTTATGCCATTTTTGAAGGCAGGAGTTGAAAAGCATGGAAATGAAGGAGCAGCGATTCGGCATTGAGATTGAAATGACAGGACTGACTCGGCAGCGAGCTGCTCAGGTGCTGGCGGAATATTTCGGACGCTCATCCAATTTTGACGGGTATTACGAGAATATTCCGTGCTGGACAGCCAGAGCCGCTGTGGAAGGTCATGAGCGACGGCAGCATAACTACAGAAAAAAAGAAGGAAGGCGGATCGTTTCAGCAGATAACACCTACAGCGTGGAGCTGGTCAGTCCCATTTGCCGCTACGAGGATATTGAAACCATACAGGAGATTGTGCGCAAGCTTCGGCAGGCAGGAATGATCGCAAATAGAAGATGCGGCATCCACATTCACCTGGATGCCTCTCCTCACAACGCCCAATGCTTAAAAATATCCTTGAGGCAAGGCCGGAGATGGCAGAGCTTGAACCGATGGGGGACGGCTTCGATATGGTGTTCTATCTGGATTACTGCCCTAATCTCGACGAGAAAGAATTGCTGGTACTTTTTTTGTGGTTGGCAGCAATGATGAAGGGGAATTTGTGTCGCTGACTGAGGATAAAATCCGGCAGTACAGCAATCAATTTCAAACGCCGGAAACCTTCACCAAGGAACAGGAGGATGCCTCCGCTATATTTTCATTAGATTTTAGCGAATGAAAGGAGTAAAGTTACATGAAAAAAGCTACTGTACAGATCAGCTTTGAAGCTGAAAAGCTTCGTGCCATTTATCAGTACATGAAAGAGGAGACAGATCTGCAGTCTGAACTGGGTACTTTGCTGCAAACAGTGTATGAGAATCACGTTCCCGCTCCTGTCCGGGAGTACATCGAAAGTCGGGATACCTGCGCGATGGACGCTCCTAAGCGCAGCATCCGCCCGGCAGCTTCTACAGGACAAAGTAGTCCAGCTGCGGACAGCGAGGAATGACAACCTGCACCCCAACCGTGTGATGATGTTTCTAGATGAGATCGGTACCATCCCCGAAATCGAGTCGGCGGAGATGATGTTCTCTGCTTCCCGTTCCCGGCGTGTGTCCATAGTAGCCATTATCCAGAGCTATGCACAGCTGGAGAAAAATTATGGCCGCGAGGGTTCGGCCATCATCATAGATAACTGCCAGGATACCGTATTCGGTGGCTTTGCTCCCAATAGCGAATCAGCGCAGATTTTATCAAAAGCCATGGGAAGCAAGACTGTAATGAGCGGTTCCGTCAGCAGGGGTAAAAACGATCCGTCCCAGAGTCTGCAGATGATTGAACGCCCGCTGATGACGCCGGACGAGTTAAAGTCCATGCCTAAAGGCCATTTTATTGTTACTAAAACCGGTGCTTATCCGATACGTACACGCTTAAAGCTGTTCCCGGAGTAAGGCATAACCTTCGGCAAATCTTATGAAATTGCCGAAAAGTCCGCCAGAAAGGTGGAATATGCAGACCGGCATGAACTGGAGGAAGAAATCATCCGGAGGTATTCAGCCTGCGAGGATGCTTCGAAAGAAAGCGGGATAGAAGCGGCAGTGCCAGGCGCTCAGCTTAATAAACCGGTCCAGGAAACGGACTCTACGAACAGGACAAAAGCACCGGTTCGAATTGAATAGGAGGCGAGTCTGTGGGTTACTTTACATCTGTCTATACCTCGGAACTGCCGCACAGAGCGGTAACCGTGTTCATGTATTTGCGTAACCGCGCTGATAAGGAGGGCAAATGCTACCCGGCGATTGGTACCATCGCCAGGGAGCTGAAACTGTCTCGGAGCACCGTAAAAAGAGCCATAAAAGACCTTGAAAAGAGCGGGGTAAGGAACAAAGGTGGCGTGAAAACGGCGGCAAGAGCAGTTGTATGTACTTCATTCTTTAAGATCCACGTATTTAAATGTTGAAATAAAGAAGAAAAAAACTTTCCGCCAAGGGGGTAGTTTGCCCATTTGATGAACTCAGGAAGGACTCATGGTGAACCATGAAGGAGAACTTATCACTCTAAGAAATTTTATCAGCAGTAAAGAAAAAACAAATTATCTGACCACATGATGATTATTTCCTAGCAAAGTAGAACAATAATAAAGGAATGACTGGCAAATAATAAAGAAAAATGGTCAGATTCAATAGTGTCTTGCCATCTTTAACATCACTAAGGGAACTTAATCGGTGTTATTTTTTATTAGACCTAGATTGATTGATTGATTGATTGATTGATTGATTGATTGCATGGAACAGGCTTTTCGGTAAAAAAGTATTAACATTAAATATAAAAGTAAAACATGTTGTCTTTATGTAATGAAAGATACATATTATGGAAAAAGTTACGCGAATTCCAATACGGAGATCCGTTTCCTGTTCTTCAGCGGGGAAGAAAACGACTTGAATGGTTCACGTTATTATGTATGCAGGCTGTCAGACGAGGAAAAGAAAAATATTTTGGCGGATATTACTTATTTCAATCCTTCCTGCAAGCAGGCGGCCTTCAGGTTGTTAAGGGTCCGCTCAGCGACTATATATCCTTTGCCAGAGCGAGCATTCCCTCGATATCCTTGGGCCAGTTGCCCATGCCAATCAAAATGGAAGGGGGGTACACAACGGACGACGATAGGCTTAAGAGATTGATTGAGGCTGAAAATTCATTATTGGATCTAGATAGATTAAAGACGGCTTTTCATATGATTATCAGCGTTCTAAGTCAGGCGGCGAAATAGTTTTAGAACAAGTGTTGCAAAAAGCGTCTTGAGTTGTCTATTATTGACAATAGGTTTAATCTTATTGCTAATAAGGGAAGTGTATAAAGTTGAAGGAAAAAAAACGAAATAGAAAAATAAAATCCTTTGTCGGTATTTTAAGCATGTTTCTCATTATTGCCAACGTGGCCGGATGTACAACCAAGGTTCCGGCCCAAGAAGCTCAGCCTCCGGTTGAAAGGGAGCAAACCGAAGTACGCGCCCATACTTCCGATTCATCATCCAATCCCGCGAAGTCTTCTTTGCCTCAATCCGGTGATTTTACTCCGACCGAAGATCCTTATCCGATCCCCGATGACGGCCAATACCATCCTTCGGTGAAACGTCCGGCGGGTATCGTTGTTAATGACGTAAAATTACAAGAGGCTAAGGACAGCGGAATGAGGACGGTCAGTGTAGAGGTAGTCGCCAGGAGCAAGGGAGGTGAAGATTACTTCCTGATGAGTGGTCGCGGCGATAAAGTTGTGTCTATTGTCGGCACAAGCGGTAAGATTTATGACATGAGCGATGCTAGAAACAATGTGGTCACCTTAAATATGGAATACGGGAATTTTACCGAGGTCCGTATTCTGGCCTTTCAGGAAATTGACGCTTCCGAAAAAAGCATTGCATCTGTGATATTAAGCTATGATGGAAAATTAATAACCCTTGACGCTGGCGGTGAAAATTATACCGGGGAAAAGTAATGCCCAGGGCCGTCCCTCGTAATACCTTCAACCAGTCCATCTGGATTCGAAGTGGAATAACTACACTGTCCAATCATGGGCATTTAAGGCTGAGATGTTATTTGAAAGCGTCTTGAAAACAACCCCTGCCGCCTTCATAAGTTCGGCTCCGTCAAAATCAAAATCATCTACATTCGGATAAGTGAAATCAGGGATAACCACTTTATATGGTATCAAATTGGTAGGGAGAGTATAACCGCGTTTGAAAGATTTAAACCACACGCCATCATCGAGGAGTACGAAACAAAAAAAAGACGGCCCGAAGGCCGCTTTAACTGGTTCAATTATAAAGCGAAAAATTGGATGTAGTAAGAAGACACCGAACCCGAAGCCCAGTTTGTGTTGACGAAGCAGCTGGCAGATACTGTGCTTCCGCCTGAAGTTTCATATCCGGTAATATAAACCATTGAACCATCGTTGTAAGCTAAAAGGTTACCGGAATGCAATAGTCTTACGCCTGCCGGAATGTCTGCTAATCCTAATGAATTGCCGTTTATGTCACGTCGGGTTAATGCGACCCTTGATTTGATACCGATACCGTTATCAGTGTTGGCAACCATCGTTGCGTTATCTTGAACCCAGCCTTCTACCATGCCGACACTTTGTTTGCCGCCGATATACATACGGTAATACCCGTATACGGGATCAAAATATTCCGTGATGCCACTGTCAACTAACGCTTCATTAGCGGCCATTGTCATAATCTTGGGATAATAAGGATTATAAAACGGTGATGGTATTCTTTCCATATCAGTCTGCCATCTTGTAATTTGAACGCGTTTCCCCTGATACTTTGTTGAACTATAGGGATAGTTGGGTAATGCTACATAACTCATGTTAAATTCCTCCTTTTTCTTGCGGTTACCGCTTTCATTTTGTAAATGTTGCAACATCACACCATTTGTCACGAGTGAATAATAAAAAAGTAAAGACGGCCCGAAGACCAGTTTGTGTTGATGTAACAGTCTCTTGGAATAAAGATTCTTCCGCTGTAAAAACTGCCGGTCTTGATGACAATCCGATGGAGGTCAGGTGATAGGATTGTCTAATGAAAACCACCCGCTAAGCTGGTGGAGCTGACAATAATCTAAAGCATACGTCTGTAATGGTAATGAAACTTGCTTGAATTATAGGGAGTAATTTTTTATAATTGGTAAAAAAAGTAAGTATATTTATAAAATAATTAAGCAGCATTCTTTGTATTTATTCATAGTTTATTTAAGTAAATCACGTGAATAAACTAAAGAAAGGAAAAACGGCAAATGAACAAACAATTGCAATCTTTGTGCCATTTACTAATGGTCTTAGTAATCTTGATTCCAGTTCTTGCAGCGTGTACCTCAACGGCCAATTCAAATCCGGGCACAACGTTGACGCCAGATTCATCCATAACATCTGAATCATCTGAAAAAACTGGCTCCAATGCACCAGCAGAGACAGAAGAACCAACTACAGAAAAATTCTCAGGAGTGTGGCAGTGTAACTACGGCGACAGGAATATTGCCCAAATTCAAGTCTATAACGAAACGGAAAACGGTTTTGACTTTCATCTTTTTGTTGTGGAATATGACGAAGAAGGAAAAATTACGCAAGGAGGATTCAGTACATGCGGTCGGAAGGAACCGAGCGGTAAAGCCTCATATTCCGCAGGGGAGAAAGAATCCTCGAATAAGCTTCAGCACGTAGAGGGTACTCTTACCATTAAAAATGGATATCTGCAGATTACCTATAATAACCTCAAATTACTTCCCTATAACCAGCAGAAACAAACCCAGCTGTCAACATCTTTTGAAAAGGTTTCTGCAGACCAAACGAAGCAAGCAAAGCACAAACTGCCATTTTTTACGAGAGAAATTATCGGTTTTACTTCGGATTTAATAATAGAGAAAGCAGATACACTTTTCGGCCCTGCGATGGATGTGGAAATGGTATCTGAAACGGGTGAACGAATAGATGTAACAATGAAACGCAAATACGCTGATACAATTGTGTCTTTTTACTATCCTGAAGGTGCAGGTAAGAAATATTCTTTTTGCAACATAGAAACCACTCGCCCTGATTTTAGTTTCATAAGGGGTATTCAAGTGGGTGATTCATTGGAGTCCGCTACATCCAAATTCCCTGATGAGAAAAACGAAACAAAGACCGGGGATAATGATAAAATCCAGACTTTGTATGGAAAGGCAGTGTATACTGAAGTTGCTGGGTATATCTGGTATGACGAAAACGGTCTAAAATACATCTGGTACAGCGACGGAGGGCTCATATTTAAATTGGAGTTTGATGCTACAGATCATGTATCCAAGATGATACTTACAAGCCCGATCGACTAAGGCATCTTAACTAATGAATACTCAAAATAAAGAACTAGCGAGTTGCCTCGCCAGTTCTTCGATTAATTATTTCTTATGGGTGAAAAGCTTCAATGATCTGACCGTCGGTACTGACGACCCCAAATGGATCATAAAAACAACATCCGCCACAACGGGGGAACTTACTCGTATCACCGCCATAGTAATAATCGTTGTAGTAGCTTCCGGCAGCTTGTTCAAACTTTAGCGGGTGATAGCCAGTGTTTGGATCGGTGGCGCTGCAATAGCCGTATGGATCAGTATGATAACTATCTTTAGTGTAGGTGCAAAGATGTACGTGTATGGGGACACCTGAATTACTGCCACTTGCAGAGCCTCCCATGGTGCCTATTGTAGTGTCAGTTGTTACATAGGTTGGATTTTGTTCGTTTCCAACAGTAACATCTGTTCTGTTTAAATGCGAGTAGGATGAATAGAATTTTCGGACACCGGGTATGTTGTGCTCAATGACAACCATTCGCCCGTTCGCAGTTGAATTATCAGGTCGAACAAATACCACTGTTCCGCCGAATATAGGTTTTACGGGGGTGCCAGTGCTTCCAAGGGCAATATCGTAACCAAGATGCCCTTTGTTATTTGTCTCTTTGTCATTAAATCCTTGAGTTACTGCCCAGCCAGCAAATGGACCGCCACTTGGTAACGTAGCCCCCACTTTATAGGTTTTATATCCTGCAGGGACGCCTCCATTATCCGATACGGTTACCACTGTTGTTGCTGTGAATCCCCCATCGTTGGTAGTGACGGTAATAGTTACTGTTCCGACTGATTGTCCTGTTACTAATCCGGTACTGCTGACAGTGGCATTTTGATTACTACACGACCAAGTAACCGCCTTGTTGGTCGCGTTGGATGGAACGACGGTAGCTATCAGTTGTTGGGTATCCCCCGCATCTAAACTGACGGATATTGGGGTTACGCTTACTCCGGTAACCAAAATAGATGATGAAGCGACGTTCACTACCGAATTTGCTGTGAAATTGCCGTCTGCTGTCCGAACAGTGATCGTTGCGGTTCCTGAAGCTGCGCCTACGGTTACCAGTCCTGTACTGCTCACTGTTGCAACATTTGTGTTGTTACTTGACCATGTTACCGCCTTATTCGCTGCGTCGGACGGGGACACGGTTGCTGTAAGCTGTTGGGTCTGATTGTAAGAAAGCGTTACCTGGCTAGGAGATACCGTGACGCCAGTGACTGCCACACTTGAAGCAATAGCGTTCAGCATATTGCACGTAGCCGAAACGAATTTCCCCGCAAAGTCCCTGTCAATAATATCCTGTGGTGAGCTGGGGAAAGGAAGCTCAATTAACGCCGCGCGCATGCCTTTATTTTGTCCCCAAAGTGTTGTATACCCTTTAGCTGAATTGGTCAATGTGCGAATACTAAAGGTTGAACCAAACTGAGCCTGAAAATATTGCCCGATCGCGGTATCCCCGAGAGATTCATTGAGCCAGCCGTGAACATCTAATAAAACCATGGTTTGCGCTTCACTTTGCCATTGCAGTAAGGTTTGGCTGAGGGCAAGCGCTTCAGCTGAACCCAGTGCCGTGGAACCGTTAAAGTTCCTGGTGTTAGTGTAAGGATAAAAGTCATTATTATTGGTATACGGGAAAGATCGGTTAACATCCCTGCCCGTGCTGACCGTTGCCCGTCCGGGACCGTTATTTGTCCAGCCATCCAGGATTCCATCCGGATTGGCGCAGGGGATAACATAGATCGTCCAAGCGGAGAGGTTTTCCGCAGCAAGTTCTTCAATCACTGTTTTGGCAATTTTCACCAGCTCTTCTCCGTCTGCTGCCCAGGCATCCTCGAATCCATGAACTGCAAATACCGCAGCCAGAACATTGCTGCCACTGCCTATTTTGTAATAGCTGAGGGAGCGGTTGTTGCCGCTGTAGCCATAGGTTCCTTGCACAACATTGGCAACGGAAATAGTCGGCAGGGTCACAGAGGTAGACTGGAGGACTCCGGCTGAAACATAGCCGCGTTTGCTTGCTGAACCACCTGTATTGTACTCGATATAAGCATAGCTTGATTCCGTCGAGGCGCTGCTTAATACGCTTACTCTTTCATTATCAAAAATTGTACCGATCGTCGTATAATTAGTATTTGGTCCGGTATATACGGTTTGGTTTCCAACAGCTTTTACCAAATCTGTACCTATTCGCAATGCCGGAACAGAGCTCAGGGAGGCTGCAGCAGTCAGGCAGCTTTGATTGACATAACCCCTTTTCCGTCCGGAGGCGGTATTGTATTCGATATGATACCATTGAGTCGGATAAATAGAGGAAATGTCTCTTTCAAGAATAACGGCGTACTCTTCCAGGGAGACTCCGCCGCTTAGGAAATAGGTTGTATCCGGACCGCTGAAAACAGTGGCCGGAGTGGAGGTGACTTCAGCCAAAACGCCCCTGTTTCTTCCTGCCAATTGTGTCGTATCAACGTAACCTCTCTTCGTTCCGGACGGAGAACAGAATTCAATGTAGGTGTACCCGTCTTGACTTTCATTAAAACGGGTAACCCCTTCGCCGAATAGACGATTCCGGAAGTCGCGTAATTGCTAGACGGACCGGTATAAGCTGTAAGTTCCTGATTGGTTGCATCTGCACACCCAGTAAAAGTTCTCTCGGAGACATTGGAAGCAACAGTAGCAGGATTATTTAAATAATCGTAAGGAACATAGCCTCTTTTTGGATTGCTTGATGTAGTATATTGAATATAGAACCATGTTTTTTCCTTGCCAAGAACCTGAACCGCTTCTCCTTGGTTAACGCTTCCTACTGAAGCATAATTCGAAGAGCTCGGCCCGTGGTATACCGCGGTCGCGTTGGCCATTGAGCCAAAAACTCCAGAGAGAGTCTGAAGAGCGGTAGCCAACACATAACCACGTTTTGGACCAGATGAGGTAGTATACTCGATAAAAGTATATGACGATTCCAACGAAACGCCTTCGATCGTAAAAACCATTTCATTGGCAGAAATGGAACCAATAGAGGCAAAACCTAAATTAGGTCCGGAATAAACATACAAATTCTGGAGGGCAGATGCTGCACTTTGGACGGTTTTCAGCGTCCCAATTCCGCTAGTAGAAGAATATGGCGTTATTAAGCTTTGGCTGACATAACCGCGTTTTCTGCCGGATGTTGAATTAAATTCAATGTAGTACCAAGAAGAGAAATCTTTTTCCAGGATAACCACATATTCTCCCAGGTAAACACCTCCTCCGGTAACGTAGTCACTACGTGGACCGGTATAAACCGTGGCCGATGCTGCTGTGACATCTGCAAGCACGCCTCTGTTCCTGCCAGCAAGCTGGCTGGTTAAGGCATATCCTCGTTTAGTCCCCGACGATGTGCTGTATTCAATATAGGTGTAGCTCCCGCTGGTTTCATTAAAACGCGTAAAACCTTCCGTCGCATAAACCGTACCGGGTGATGGGTAAGTGGTTGAGGTTCCCGGACCTGTACATACGGTAATATTCTGGGTTGAGACATCAGCATACCCGGTAAAAGACCGAATAGGGACACTGGCTGCCACCGCAGGCGCATTGTTAATCTTGCTATACGGTACATAGCCTCTTTTCTTTGTCGTAGCACCTGTATAGTACTCAATAAAAAACCAGTTCTTTTCCATGGCATAGACTTGGACGGACTCATTCAAGTCAACACTTCCAATAGAGGCATAATTGCTGGAATCTGGTCCATGATAGACGTTTGAGGCACTCGACATGGTTGCTGAAGTAGGCATAATATCTCTCCTTTGTTTTGAAATTTTTTTGAACCAGCCGCTTCAATTAGCAAAGAGAAGAAATACAAATATTTGTAAACCTGCTTAGTAACAACTTTTTTAAAAATAAGGAAATTAAAGGAAAAAATAATCTGTAATAAAGAAAAATCAATCATAGATTGTCTGCTAATTATAATGAAGAGCCATTTGCGTTACACGGGGTTGAGGATAAGCCTGCACTTTTGGAAATGTTGCAACATTATGCCTTTTGTTATGGTAAAAAAAAGCGAAGACGACCAGAAGGTCGCCTTTTCTGTTTTTAAACTTCTTAGTTGTCTTAACCGAAGTAAACATAGTTACTGCTGTCCCAGACTTACGGTGTAACATAATGTTATTATGAGCTTTGCAGTGAACCGCTCGTTTCAATATTTAATATCAGAGAAAACAAAGTCAGATACATTTTTCTGCCCAAAGTGTTGCAAAAGTAGTCTTAGATTGTCTATTAGTATAAGGTGAATAGAGGACAATTTAAGAACTTTTCGTTTTGTGTTTTCTGCTTTTTAGGGGGATAAGATAGTGGAACGTCTCAAAATTAAGGTTTTGATTGCAGATGGGCAGACACTTTTTTATGAACGGATGGCCTCAATATTATTGCAGGAATCAGATATTGAAGTTGTGGGAATCGCACTTAATACAGCGGATTGTATTGAAATAGTAAAAAAAGCTTATCCGGATGTTGTGTTGTTGGATCTCAATTTGTCAGATGGTTGCAGTGCCGACATAATGAACTGGATTAATAAAGAATTTCCTGACAAAAAAGTTATTATTCTCACAGGACAAAGCCCGGAAGAATTTATAGAAGTATCTTTTATTCAAGGGTTCGCAGGATTTCTTTTATACGACTGTACAAAAAACGAAATGGTTACAGCTATTAGAAAAGCAATGAAGGGAGAGGTGTATTTATCCAAAAATCTTTCGGTTTATTTAAAAGCAATTCCTGCACATTTCAGGAGTAGAATGAATGATTCCGATCCATTTTTGCTTCATGATGATTCTTTGAATATAAAGGATTCGCAAGAAGTTTTGACAAAAAGGGAATCTGAAATCCTCGATCAAATTGCAAAAGGTTTAAGAAATAAGGAAATTGCCGCAAGTTTGGGAATTAAGAAACGTACGGTAGAGTATCACGTTAGCAACATTTTGGAAAAGATTGGAGTGAAATCCCGTTTGGAAGCAGTGTTGAAATATAAGGAAATAAGTCGTGGAACAATGTAATATTCGGAATCTGAAATTGAGTTTTTTAAAAGATTACTTGTAGAAAATATGAGGATAAACTGTAGCATTACTTAGAAAAAAATCTTTAGAACCTGTAGTAAATACGGTTTACATTATGTGGAAATTAACACAAAATGTAAATTGTACAGAGATATTGAAAAAAAGGGAGGAGAAAAAGATGTAAAATGTGATACTTAAACTTAAGTATGAAAAAACAAAAAAATAAGAGGAGGTTATTAAAGATGTTAAAATTTAAGAAAATTGTGTCATTAATGTGCGGAGCTATGCTATTGATGACACTATGCTCAACATCAGTATTTGCAGCTGAACAAGATAAAACTGTAAATGCGCTAGCAAGTGGTAAGGCAAACAAGTCATATGAAATTATCGTAAAGGGAAAAGAGAATATTGAAGCATATCAAAAGGCAGGCCTAGTCCGAGTACCTGGACAAATTGTCGGTGATGATAGTTTGGTACAAAGTGGGACGATTTCGATACTAGGAATAAGTATACCAACATCAACTTGGAATTTAAATAACGGAAGTCGTTCTTTCACGTATAGCATAAGCTCATATATATATTCAAATTATAAGTATGTACCATATTGGGATGGTTCTATTTGCCAAATTATAACACCCAGTTCCAACCAAAATTTGAAAATTCAATTGTACAATGCATCAAATAATTCTTTAGTTTCGACTCAACTTAATGGCTATATCGACAGTGAAACGTTATTTCAAAGAAGCGGTTTAGATGTTGCTGGATCATACTATTATAAATATACCAGTAATAGCGGAACTTGGATTTCAGGTTCAGGGCTTGTTTACTAAAATACAATGATTTCTAAATGTTTAGGGTGCTCTGAATATCAGTCAGGGTACCCTAAATTTTTAGCTTTATTTTCTTCTAAATACTGCTAATGTGTGCTTGGAATTTATGAATAGTTTTTGAATTTCAAACATTTAAGCTTCTTAGAGAAATGTATTAAATATCAAATTAAAATGTAATAAGTAATATAAAATAATGTAAGGTTTTGGCAGTAAGATGTGTCTAATAGGTGAAAGGGGGTTAAGCGGTGCCTGGAGATATACTAGATTTAGAAAAAGTGATTGATCAATATGGTGATGACATTCTTCGTCTCTGCTGTTTATATTTAAAAGACATTCACTTGGCAGAGGATGCGCTACAGGATACTTTTATCAAAGCATACAGAAAATATGGGACTTATAATAAACAAGCCAGTGAAAGAACTTGGCTCATTCGTATCGCCATAAATGTATGCAAAAATTATTTGAGAACTTCATGGTTCAAACGAGTCGTCACGGCTGACAAAATTGACGAGCATTTAATGAGGAATTCTAATAACAATATTCAAGTCTTGGAAAGAGACGACGGTGAAATACTGGAACAAATTATGAACCTAAGTCCAAAGTATAAGGAAGTCATTGTTTTGTATTATTATCAGCAATTCAAGATTAATGAGATTGCCGAAATTCTCAGAACAAAAGAATCAACAGTTTCCGTGAGACTAAGCAGGGCCAGAGGAAAATTAAAACAAAGTATGGAAAGGTGGTCTTATCATGGACAAGTTCAACAATCTGAATGAAATCATTGAAGATAAATTAAATCACATTGTTGTTACAGATTCCCTTAAAGAAAGGATCAAAGCAGAGGCTGGCAAGGCTCCCAAATCTTACTCGCCTGGTTCTAAACGAGCTGCCATTTGTACTGCGAGTTTCGCTGCGGTATTGATATGCGTCGTATTTTTATTTCATAGCAATATTGCTGAGGCTTTCGAGCCGCTAAAAAAATATATACCAGGTTTAAATGCAGTTGTTGTGGATAATAATGATGTTGATACTTATGCGCTAGTCGACAGCAGCATTATTTTTCAATCCGAAAATGGACAAAAAATTGAAATTCTCTCCTGCTTCACTGACGGTAACGTCGTCAAAGCTGTAATCAGAAGCAATATTCCTGTGAAATGGAAACAGAACGATACCCAATTTGTCTCTGACAGCCAAGGGAATAAAGGAAAATTAATAGAAATCAATGTCATGGGCGATGGGGTGGAAGGGTCTTCTGATTATGAGTGGATTGGCTCTGTAAATTTTCAATTTAACCATGTTGTTGATCGCTTTAATTTGTCAATTGGAGGACTGACCGTGCCTGTCATTATGTCGAAGGTCGAAGGGGTTGAGCATTTTGAAGATTTCGGCAATGTAACTTATGAAAATGGTATACGAGTGGCGGCGTTAACACAATATACAGATAGTTTACTTGAGGTAAAACTGATAGGATTAAGCGACGATAATAAGAAAATTTTAACTTACGGGAATATGTATCTTGTCGATAAACAAGGCAAAAAATATCTTCCCGTTTCCTCTCGGAATATAGATGTTCCCCAAAATACATTTTATTTTGAAGCTCGATTAAAGGATGATTTAGAAGCAGTAATACCCTATATCATTCTTGGTGACAATGAGAATAATAAGGTGGATTTAGAGTTGGAAATTCCGTCGGAAGGCGATCATACTCCTGTCAATCTGCCAGTTAGCATAGGCACCTACAATGTCAATATTGTTGCTTTGCAGCGGATGAAGAATGAGGGGTACATTGTAGTTAGAAATCCCGACGGAAGTAGCAATACCGTAGAAAACCCCAGCAAAACCGGACTGCAGATTGTTATCGATAAAGAATTCGACAAGGCGATGAAGAATCGATTGTTTAGTTTATCATGGTCATGCGATCAAAAATACAATGCCATTCCAGTTCAGATTGATGGGAAAACAACCTTTGTTGATCCGGGTTATGAGGAAAGTGATCAATACGCCGAATCTCGTTATGAAGTAATCAGTTTGCCCAATTTCCCTGCTGCCCAAACAACGTTGGACATTACACTTGAAGATTTCCAATATTATCGTGAGGGAGATTGGAATATTCCACTGAAAAAGTAATCACAGAGAAACACTTGATGTCCAACTGTAATGATTCGTGGAAAATAAATTTCTACGACCAGTAGAAAAATCGAGTTTTTGTACAAAACTCGATTTTTCTTTGGCTCCTATACTCCTATATTAGTATAAAAATTTGAAATTGAACAAGGCTTCGTATTTTAATAGCTATTTAATAGCACTTGGTTTCTCCCGTCAATATTTATTCGGTACAAGTCCATGTCGCCAGTATCCTGATTGTATTGCGTATAGTAGATACGGCTATCCACGAGCCAATAGTCTGAAGGGGAAACCTTGAAGTTCTGCTTTTTACCGTTGGCAGAAATTCGGCATAAATTATGGAAAGCATCTTTGGATATGATTTGGCCGTACGTAACTGCAAATCCCATGCCGTAATCAAGATTATTAACGCTGTTCAGCAGGGTTCTTTCAGTTCCATCCATCTGCATGCTGTAAATATTTTCATTGTCGATCTCATTTTTTGCAATAGGGTTTTCGGCATACTTCAGATAAAAGATACGGTCTTCATCCACAACCATATAACAGATTTTATCAGGGCAAGTGACCTGGGCTTTATTAGTTCCATCGGTATTGATGCGGTAAAGCATACCGGCTTCCGGCTCGCTGTGGTCGAGCAGATAATAGATGGAGTTTCCCTGGAGGTTTAAAGCATAGCATTTTAAATCATCCGAAAGCTTGGTGCGCTCCGAACCATCCGTCCTAATCCTATACAAACGGCCCCCGTCAGAATCATTGCAGTAATAGATCCAGTTGCCTTGAACCACCATATCCCGCACATAATCAGCGCAGATTTGTTGCTTTTGCGAACCGTCTGTTTTAAGTCGATAAATGCCCTTGGTAAAATAGACCTCATCTTCACCGCTTAGCTTGGAGGATGCTGCTTCATAGTAAATCCACTCGCCTAAGACGTTGATATTCGCCTTGCCAGTATAATTGTCGGATCCGTTTTCTTTTTTATCCGTATCCAGTAATAGGCTTTGCGTCCCGTCTGTTTTGATTCTATACAACTTGCCAGGCTGCCTTGCTCCATTCTCAAAATAGTAGTAATCCCAACAGCCTTGATTTGCAGCAAGGCCTTGCCGGGGACGAAAACCGACCATGCCCGAAAGTGAATCATAAAAATTGGCATCCCCTAAATTCACACTTTGCAGGCTGCTGTTGCCATTCCCCTTACTTTGCAGTAATTCCCTTAAAATCCCGTCGGAAACAACATCGCTCTGACCAATTGCCAGGACATCCGGAGTAAGTTCATTTTGCAATAAGTATTCCTTAACCTGGTCTACGACAGTGTCACTGACTAAAAAGACCGGTGACTTGGTCCGGGCAGCCAGGGCGGAGGCAGCTAATGCGTCAGGATAATTGCTGCCGGTTGCCACATAAACAGCGTTGAAGTTTAAATCAGGGGAAAAATTGCGGATAACAGCAAGGTTGGTTTCGTAACGGTCTTTGCCCTGCAATCTTTTGACCTGAGGAAAATAATTGGCAACGGTATCATTGACGACATCACTACTGCCAATGACATAGGTAGCACGGACGGTTTTGTTTTTTAAGTAATCCCGGACGCTCTGCGGGCAATTATTCGCAGCGGTCAGCAGAATAGGCATTTCCTTTTGCGTAGCGATAGCAGAGATCGAAATGGCATCTGGGAAATTTGAGCCTGTCGCCACACAGAGTTCCCCTTTAAACTCCAACTCTTCGGCAATTTTGACGGATGTTTCGAAGCGGTCCTGACCTGAGATGCGGGTACACTGAATATTCATCGCTTTCAGAGCATTTTCCACATTGGCCGAAATCGCGCCGTTTCCGCCAATAATAAGCGCGTGCTTTGCCCCCAACCGTTCTATTTCCTGCTTAACAGAGGGAAGCAAGTGTTCTTTTCCATTTAAGAGAATAGGGCAATCGTATTTTTGAGAGAGCGGGGCAGCACACAGCGCGTCAGCAAAGTTTTGACCGGTCGCCAAAATAACAAAGTTGGATTTGTCTGGCCACCCTTTTTCTGCGATCTCAATCGCAGTCTGATAACGGTCATTCCCGGCAATCCGTTGTGATACCTGATCGGCATAAATCGTGGCAGGAGAATTAAAGATCATGTATAAACCACAAAGTAGAAACGAAATAAGTATTTTTTTCATTGATAAGGCTCCTCTCTCGAACGATAAAAATTATTGTTAAAAAGTGTCATCAATTTTCTTATAGAAAGAATAAGAACTTTCTACGGTACGCAAAGTTAGCAATTGAAGACAGAAATACTTAGATGATAGAATCACGGCGAGCAATTTTACTATTGGCACTGATATACGATTACATTCAATAAAAAAGAAATTTTTTCCTCTATAAATAGACAATCGAAAGTACTTTTTGCAACACCTAATATAAAATAATATTTAATAAATTGACTTTCTTCTTTTTACGGATGCATTACTCGATAATTACGCTGTAAAAAATATACAGAACATAGGAAAAAAACTAATTGTAAGCAGGTGTTATTTTGAAACAAAGAAAAATATTCTTATATCAAAGCCATTTTCAATTAAATATTTTTTGAACGCGCTACGTGCGCGATATACGACCGATCGAACCTTGCCGTTGTAAGTTGCTTCTCCAAGTGATTTCGAGATCTCTTCATTGGTAGCTTCTCGAGATAACGCTTTAACGATGAAGTAATATTTTTTGTTTTGTGCTTTAAATTTCGCAATCGCATCAAGAAGTGCGCGTTCACCAACAACTTCGTCTACCATGGTTGCATTTGACATTTTCCTAGAAACTATGTCGCCCAGTGTTTCGTTCCCGTTTTCTCCAGTAATGGGCTTGTCCAAATATAAAATTTTGCCCTTAACATAAACTGCCTTTCCATTTTGTTTGGTCTGATAAGAACGCCATACTTTCGCTTCATTGCGCTTCATACAAATATGAAGACGTTGAAAGAATTCAGAAGAGTTGTCATACGATCTGGCAGCTTCCCATAATGCTTCCAAATAAGCGCTTTCAAATTCAGTAGCTGGAATAAAGACATATAAATTTTCTGATCTGTTTGCTGCTCTTTTCGCTTGATTTTTGATAAAAGAACCCAGTTCTGTAAATAATTTTTCAAATGCAAAGCTATCTCCTTTTGCATAGGAGGTTGCTAACTGATTTAGGAGTTCATTTTTTGTCATATAAATATCCCCCTTTAATCGTGAAATAAATCACAAGTTATTGTGCTGGTTTGCCCAAAAAGGTTTCAGTCTTGTGGCTTGATTTAGAATTTTGCTATTCAATTGCTAAAGAGAAAAATTATCGCTATTCATAAACCCTACTTATCAAAAATTTAAAAAATTAATTGGTTCCTGGGGCAAGGAGTTTTGACATTAGGGCAGAATAAGGCGTAAAAGAAAAAACTTGCCAAACAACAGATATGGCAAGAACGGAGAAAATGATTTTTACAAAAACAAAGAGCCTAAAGCTCATTGAAGAATTTCTTGTAAAGCCGTCGTAAAATAAGAAAGACACCATAAAAGATCATGGTGCTCAATGTCGTTCATATAACCAAACAAAGCTACCTTTTTGGGGTAGTCTTTTTTTTTCTCTGGGAAGGACGATTTTAAGGCAGTCTAGCTTTTGGATGTTTTGACGAATTGTTGCAAAACATTTCCATTATTGTCTATATATATCAGTTGAATATTTAACATTGAGGAAAAGAAGAAGTGATCAATTTACTGGTTTATCAACTTAATTTTATTGTGGGTGAAGATTGTTTTCCGTAACCTATCTTAAAGAAAGTAAAAAACAGGAATTACGGGCTTATTTGCCTACAATTCCTGTTTTTGTTTTCTTAGAGAAGGATAGAGAATTGTTGAAAATTAATTTCTTAAGGTTTACAAAATCGGACAAGCGTTCTCTTTAACAGTCGAAAGGTGGTAGGCCTAATGACTGTTAATCTGATTATTCAATCACAGAAAGGTGATAGCAGAGCGACTTTAATGCTAATAAAAAAATATGATCCATTACTAAAAAAATACGCATATAAGCTTTACTATGATGATGCCTATTACGATCTTCTTTCTGATTTTATTGAGTTTCTCCATTATGTTCAGCTTGATCGATTGTACAGCACAAGTGAAGGGACACTTGTTTCCTATATATGCACAGTAGTTCGCAGCAGCTATATAAAAAGATTAAGAGTCTTGAAAAAACATCAAAATTCTGTATCGTATTCGGACTTAAGTGAAAACGAACTTTATTATGCTGAAGCTGCATTAGTTACCTTGGACACCCATTTTGAACTGGAATTAACAGGGATAGATCATCTGTTGACGGAATCGGAATTATCTGTTGTCGAAAAGATCTATCTATTGGGCTATACCGTAGCAGAAACCGCAGCTATTAATGAGATCAGCAGACAAGCAGTTAATAAGACAAAAAACGGGCTCTGACGAAATTAGCAAAATGGTTTGGACAAGAAGGGGATGGGGGGATTAATGTGGATTGGCTATTAAATTATTTCAAAATAATGATTGCACTGTTAGGCGGGGTTTTCGGATGGCTGCTAGGTGGGCTTGATTCCCTGGTTTATGCGCTGGTAGCTTTTGTAGCATTTGATTATGTAACTGGTGTCCTATTGGCGATTTTTGACAAGAAAGTATCGAGTAATATCGGATTTAAAGGCATATGTAAAAAGATATTGATATTTGCCCTGATTGCCTTGGGAAACATTATTGATCAATATATCATTGGTTCAGGAAGTACTCTAAGAACGATGTTGATTATGTTTTATTTGTCTAATGAAGGTATCAGTATACTTGAAAATACTGCCAAAATAGGGGTGCCGTTTCCACAAAAGTTAAAGAATGTCTTGCAACAAATTGGAGATACAGATAGTAAAAATTAAGTTATTGTAATTAAGCTTACTTTTGCTAGTAAAATAAAAGTACTGGCGATTATTTACTATATAAAAAATGTTGCAAAAAACCTTCATGATTGTCTTTATATATTATGTTTTTTTTGTTTCTTATCTTATCTTATCTTTTTCCGATGATACCCATAATATGTTATTATTGTTATCAAAGGAGTGTGGTTTGATAATAATGATTATGACTGCATTGACAAATGATGACGATAAGGATTTTATGGTGGACTTATATCGGAACTATTACGGCCTTGTACGGAAGACCGTTTATAATATCACCCATGATACGAACATTGTGGAAGACCTGATTGATGATACTTTTCTCAAACTTATCGGTAAAATTCCCTTACTGCGTACATTTGAAAGTTGCAAAACAGCTGCTTATGTTGTCTATACTTCTAGGAGCGTGGCAATCAATAATATTAAACATCGTGATGTGGAAAAAAAGCATATGTATTATGGGGAGGACACAGACCTTGCCGAAACGGTTATCGACCTTAAAGACGGCGTGGAAAGCATGATCATTAACCAAGAAGAGATAGCTGAGATGAACGAAGCCATTCTAAGACTTTCCGAAAAAGAAAAAGATCTGTTATATTTCAAATATATCTTAGAAATGAATAATGAAGAACTCGCAGAAATTTTAGGAATTAAACCGGGCAGTGTCCGGCAGTATTTAACCAGAGCAAGGAGAAAAGTCCAGAAACTGTTCAAAAAGGAGGTGGAATGACATGTCGAATAATAGTTCACAATTAATGCAGAAGAAACTTTATGAGGAATATGAAGATAGTTTGTTCAGGCTGGTTATGTACGAGACTGCGGAAAAAGAAGGAAAAGCTTTATTGGAAGAAAGAGAAAGGCTGAAAAATGATCCTGCATTTGTTCCATCCGAGGAAGCAGTCCAAAGGTTCAGCTCTCAACTGGATAATATCTTAAAAAAGAAGAAGGCTTATGCTTTAAAGCAAAAAACTTTCAAGATGTTGAATAGGTCTGCGGTAGCTATGCTGATTGTTATTATTCTATTGTTTACCACCGTAGCCAGCGTACAAGCGATTAGAGTTAAAGTATTGAACTTTTTCATGGATATTCAGCCCAAATATACATCTTATCAGGTGAATGAAAGTGATAATGGATCGATCAATGGCGGTTTGGACGTCAACTGGACCAATGCCTATGTGCCAACTTATATACCGGAAGGATACAAAGTCGATAGCTCTTTAAATAGTGAAACGAATAAAAAAATTGTATTTAAAAATCAACAGGATATGTTTATTATTTATTCAGAATTAACTGAAGGCAGCATAATTCAGCTGGACACAGAAAATGCATCCGTCTTTAAAAAAATCAGTATAAACGGTAAAAAGGGGACACTGACAGAGAAAAACTCGGCGGTTACAATCGTTTGGGAAATAGAAGGCCATATATTTATGGTCAACGCATGGACGGATCAGGAAACTGCGGTAAAGTTTGCCGAGGGAGTGAAATATATTAATTAAATTGTAAAAATTTGTTGCAGAAAACCTTCTTTGTTGTCTTTAGGAATGGAAGATATTACAAAGGAGGTTTTTTTATTATGAAAAAAATAATCTGTATGAGTCTAATTGTACTTATGGCCATTTTTTCTGTCGTTCCGGCTTATGCCGCTGTTGATGAAAGAAATAGTGCACAAGGATCAGGAATGGTAAGCCCTTTATTTACTTATATTTTACAACTAAATGCAGGTCTCAGTATTGATTCCTCTGGAAAAGCAGCCTGTAGGGGTGATGCTAGCTTATACTCTAGCACCAACCGTGTTGATTTAACGGTACAATTGCAGAAATATACCGGTAGTGGCTGGAGTACAGTAAAAACCTGGACATCATCAGGAGTTGGGATTCCTGGTACTTCTATATTGCAATATTATTATGTTGTCAGCGGAACCTACCGGGTATCTGCTACTGCTAAAGTTTATAATTCTTCTGGAACTTTGCTGGAAACTGTGACCGCATATTCTCCGACGTCAACATATTAATTTGATTTCGTAGTGTCAATTAGAAATGCCAACTATTCCAAATATTCGTGCTTCGCAATTAGCCTTTAAATCAAAACTCATAGGAAAAGATCAATATATCTTCCTCTTTTCCGGCAATATCTATAAAAAAAGTAACATTCTAATTAGATAATGAGCAAACTTGTTGAAAAACAAGCACGCAAAGCTACAGGTCTACAGCGAGACTGAAATCGTATGATGGCCGGGTTGGGTTAGGCATTTTTAGGCTCACTGGTTCTGTTAGGGACACCAGTGAGCCTTTTTTACTTTCAACTGCCAACATGATGTAGCGTAGAAACACGATGGTTGTT
>CAYZDF010000045.1:0-22968 GCA_964477085.1 uncultured Gracilibacteraceae bacterium
TCAAAATATATTCAGAAAGCCTGAGATACTCAGAAAGCATCACTTAAGATTACCCAGAATCGCTCACCTTATGGAGATTCTTCATAAGAAAGATGGTTTTCAGTGCCAGGATTATGCCTCAACGATATCACAGGCTCGCAAGGTGATAAAAGGATGGAAAGAAAATAACACTCAATCCAGTTGATATAGCGGTAAACAAAGATACGAATGACTATCATGAGGTAGCTATGCTTAACAAAATCTATTCCAATCGAAAATTAAGGTCAGGGTTCACGACGGGGGTGTGTGCTGCGGCAGCGGCTAAAGCTGCGACAGTTATGCTCTTTACTCGCAAAATCCTAAATGATATCTCCATAAGAATCCCTAAAGGGGAAGTTATTAGTTTACCCCTGCATGATGTACAATTAAACGAAAATAGCGTATCATGTGCCGTAAAGAAAGAGAGTGGCGATGATCCTGACATCACAAACGGTATCCTTGTCTATGCAACTGTGACTAAAGCCCAAAACAGGTTGATCTCACTGGATGGCGGGAAGGGCGTTGGCAGAGTGACAAAACCAGGTCTGGCCTGTAAAGTTGGCGAAGCAGCTATTAACCCGGTGCCGAAGTCTCTGATCATCAATGAGGTCAAGGAAGTTTGCGTCAAATATTCTTATATTGAAGGTTTAAATGTCATTATCTCCGTACCAGAAGGTGAAGAGATTGCCAGAAAAACTTTCAATCCGCGTCTTGGCATAATCGGTGGTATTTCTATTCTAGGGACTACAGGAATCGTGGAGCCTATGAGTGATAAAGCCTGGATTGATTCTCTTTATCTTGAAATGAAGCAGCAGCGCTTCCTTGGAAATAGGGATTTAATCTTGTGTCCAGGCAACTATGGCCAGAAGTTTATGAGTGATTCTTTAGGGATCGATCCGCTAAGAGTGGTAAAGTGCAGTAATTTTATAGGAGAAGCTTTGGACTTTGCTGTTGAACTTTCATATAACAGCTTACTCCTTATAGGTCATGTGGGAAAGATGGTAAAACTTGGAGCGGGCATTATGAATACACATTCCAAATATGCTGATGCCAGGATGGAAATACTGGCACTGCACGCTGCCTTATGCGGTATTTCCCCAGAGAAACTTCCGGAAATGCTGAGATGCAATACCACTGAGGAAGCGGTATCACTCCTGCGGGAAGAAGGAATAAGTGCTAAAGTATTTAACAGCATTCTGGATAAGATAGAATTCTACGTGCAAAAGCGTGTCAGCAACAGTATCAAAACCGCTGTCATTGTTTTTTCTAATGAATCAGGGATATTAGGGCAAACTCAATATGCAGATGAACTTCTTAAACTGCATAGGATTTGTTGAGCGGTTTGTATCTCTGATGATGCAAATTTATCAATTAAAAGGCGTGGAAATCATGTTGACCAAAGGAATACTCTATGGGGTTGGAGTCGGGCCGGGTGACCCTGAGCTATTAACATTAAAAGCTGTTCGAACGATAGATCAAGCAGATGTTATCGCTTTGCCTAAAACGGATGAATCCTATATTACTGCCCTGGAAATCGTTAAATCTGTCCTGGATATTTCTCGTAAAGAAATTCTAGAGATCTATTTACCGATGACTAAAAATGAAGAGATACTTCGTGTAAGCCACCACGAGGCTGCAGTTCAATTATCAAAGCTATTGGAGCAAGATAAGAATATCGCCTTCCTGACCCTTGGTGATCCATCCATCTATTCGACCTACATCTATTTACATGAATGGATTATTGAGAAAGGCCACAAGGCACAGCTTGTACCAGGGGTCCCCTCCTTTTGCGCGGTTGCTGCCAAATTAAATATATCCTTGTGTAAAAGGTCTGAACCTCTTCATATTATTCCGGCCTCTTACCAAAATGATGAAGGGTATTTAGACTGGGAGGGTACGAAAATACTCATGAAATCTGGCAAATCATTAACAAAGGTTATCAACCTCCTTCAGGACAAGGGATTGATCGATAATTCCTGCATGGTAGAACGTTGTGGGATGACTGGAGAAAAGATATACACTGATCTTGCCGGTGTTGATTGCTGCCAATCCAGTTACTTTTCAACCATCGTCGTTAAAGATAAGAACGAGGAGAATTTGTCATGATTTACTTTGTTGGAGCAGGTCCGGGTGCGGTTGATCTAATCACGGTTAGAGGCAAGACACTGATTGAAAAGGCAGATCTGATTATTTTTGCAGGGTCCTTGGTGAATCCTGAATTATTGAAGTGTGCCGATCATAAGTGCCGTGTTGTCAACAGTGCTGACTTAACCCTGGAAGAAGTCATAGGTTTAATGGTCCCGGCTGCTAAAGAAGGGCAAACAGTCGTAAGATTACATACAGGTGACCCGAGTATCTATGGTGCTATCAGAGAACAGATGGATATGTTGGATCAGCATGGGCTCGAATACGAAGTGGTCCCCGGAGTTAGTTCTTTCTGCGCAGCAGCTGCTGCTCTCAAAGCTGAATACACCCTGCCTGATATCAGTCAGAGCGTTATCATCACAAGGGTGGAAGGCAGAACACCTGTCCCTCCCAAAGAGGAAATAGCGTTGCTGGCATCTCACCAGGCTACCATGGTACTTTTTTTAAGTACGGGTTTAGTGGAGAGACTTGTCAACCGTCTCTTAGAAGGGGGTTACTCTCCAGATACGCCTGCAGCGATTGTTTACAAAGCCTCCTGGCCGGATCAGAAAGTCTTTCGCTGTACTGTCGGTACACTTCATAAGACTATTGAAACTAATCAATTACATAAAACCACACTGATTCTGGTCGGCCGATTTCTGGGTAACGACTATCAGAGATCGAAGTTATATCATCCCTCATTTACGCATGAATTCCGCGAGGCATCAGAATGAAGGCAGAAATTTTTGCTTTTACCCGAAGAGGTGCAAGGCTAGCAACTTTAGTAAAGGAAGTACTTCAAGAACATAGCTATCAGGTTAATGTCTATACGAAGCAGGAGTTTACAACGGTAAGTCCTTCGCTCTTATGGATAGAGCCTGATTTAAAGACAGTTATCAGTCGTGTGTTTTCCGCATCTTCGCTGCTCGTTTTCATCGGAGCCAGTGGTATAGCCGTAAGGGCAGTGGCCCCCTATATCAGGGATAAAAAACAGGATCCTGCGGTGATTTGTATGGATGAAAAAGGGCAGTATGTGATCCCGCTGCTTTCCGGTCATATCGGTGGCGCAAATCGGATAGCTCAGGTCATCGCCCATCACATCGGGTCTCAGGCGATTATTACCACGGCTACGGATATCAACGGTCTTATTTCCATTGATGAGTGGGCGGTGCGAAACAACCTCTACATCAGTGATATGGATATTGCCAAACGTGTGTCAGCTGCCTTAGTTGACGACCAAGACATAGGCCTTTTTTCGGACTTTGAAATCACCGGAGAGATTCCACGTCAACTTTTGCCCAAGGTGACTTATCAAACGGGTATCTGTATCTCTTTGGAAGAATTCAAGAAGCCTTTTTCGTACACGCTGAGTCTTATCCCCAGAATCGCCTGTCTTGGAATCGGCTGTCGAAAAGGCGTGAGTGTGGCGACCATTGAAGAAACTGTGTTGGAAGTATTGCACAAGAATAAGATATCGATCAAAGCACTTTGTGGCATTGCTTCTATCGATCTGAAAAAAGATGAAGAGGGGCTGCTGGAATTTGCCAAACGGTATGATCTCCCAATCACTTTCTATTCCCCCGATCAACTGAATACCCTTACAGGGGACTTCACCGCTTCAGATTATGTGGCTCAGGTCTCAGGCACAGACAATGTGTGTGAAAGAGCAGCTGTTCTCCTTAGTCTTCGTGGTAAGCTAGTCTTCCCTAAGTTCGCAAAAAATGGCGTAACTATCGCTCTGGCCCTTAAACAGTGGAGGGTTAATTTTGACGATTAGTCGGGTGAGAGATAAAATGAGAATAAGAAAAATCTGTAAGGGATAGGGTTCAAGAGTCTGCCAATCTGATGATCAAGCTTTTATTGATAACAAGGTAGATTATTACTGCCTAAAAGGAGTAAGGAATGAGGATATATATTGTAGGCTTAGGGCCTGGCGGAGCAGACCAAATAACCCCTAAGGCGTTTAATGCTCTGGAAGCAAGCGACGTGATTGCAGGATATTCAGTTTATATTGACCTGATCAAAGACCTATTTCCTGGGAAAACCCTTTTATCGACGCCGATGACTCGAGAGATTGATCGCTGTCAACTTGTTATCGAGAAAGCATTAGAAGGTTATACTGTAGCCATCGTGTCAAGTGGTGATGCCGGAGTCTATGGGATGGCAGGTATTATGCTTGAAATGGCACAGGATTATCCAGGCTTAGAGATTGAAGTGGTTGCCGGTATTACTGCAGCCTGTAGTGGAGCAGCTCTGCTCGGAGCTCCACTGACGCATGATTTTGCAGTCATCTCTTTAAGTGACTTATTGACAGCCTGGGAAAAGATAGAACTCCGACTGGCAGCTGCAGCACAGGCAGATTTTGTGATCTGTCTTTATAATCCCTCCAGTCGCAAGAGAAAAGACTATCTGGCTAAAGCCTGCGATATTATCTTAAAATATCAAAGTCCTTTCCTGCCTGCAGGGATTGTCAGGAATATTGGCAGACCTGGTGAAGAGTATAAAATAATGACCTTAGAAAAACTTCGCAGCAAGGAAGCCGATATGTTTACAACCATTATCATTGGCAATTCGCAGACCAGGATTATCAACCACAAGATGGTTACACCGAGAGGATATCGATTTGATGACTGATACAGCAGTAGTCAAGAAACCGAATATTTGGATACTGGCAGGTACATCTGAGGGAAGAAAGCTGGCAGAACGATTAAGCGTTTTTGACATCATGATTTATGTCTCACTGGCCACAGAGTATGGAAAGTGGTTTATCAAGGATAAAGATAATATTCAGATCATTACCGGCCGACTGGATCAGGATGAGATGCTCAATTTTATCCAAACTAATCATATTAATGGAGTTATTGATGCCACCCACCCTTATGCTCAGGAGGTTACGAAAAATATTTCTGCTGCATGTAAGCAAACCGATGTCGATTATTATCGCTTGTTAAGGGCTGCAAGCCAAAGGACGGACGTTGTTTATGCCAGCAACACCCTGGAGGCCTCAAAAATACTGACAGAGATGGACGGAAAAATATTTATTACCTGTGGCAGTAAAGAGATCGAATCCTTTGTCCATATTCCAAATTTTTCTCGTCGGCTTTATATTAGAGTCTTACCCATTCCAGATGTCTTACAGAAATGCTTGGACCTGGGTTTTAAATCTCCGCATATCATTGCTATGCAGGGTCCTTTCTCCAAAGAGCTGAATATGGCCATGTTTAAGTCGACTGGAGCAGAGATCCTGGTAACGAAAGACTCAGGTCATCAGGGAGGATTTAATGAAAAAATAGAGGCTGCACTTGAATTGGGGCTTGAGATTATTGTCATCGGCCGACCGGGAGATGAAGAGGGGTACAGCGAGGAAGAGGTCTACTTAAAGATCATAAAACGGTTTGGTCTTGATGCCCCACCAGGAAGGTAAGAAGCACATTATAGAATGATATCATCTGTTCATCAAGGAAATTTGGGTATCATAAAGGCATTTTGGTGATGATTGTATCTTAACAAATATCCCGGTAAAGGAGGAGGTTTCTATGGAACTGATCATCAGACCACGAAGACTGAGAATGGACCAAGCCAGAAGAGAATTGGTCAGGGAAACCAGAATATCGAAAAGCTCCCTCGTTTATCCCGTATTTATACAGGAAGGGCAGCAAATTAAACAAGAGATCACCTCAATGGAAGGGCAGTATCGTTACAGCACGGATATGCTCCCTTATATACTGGAGGAAATACTCCAGGCCGGGATTAAAAGCATCCTGTTATTCGGTATTCCTGCACACAAGGATGAGGCTGGAAGCGGTGCCTATGATGAGAGCGGCATTGTCCAAGAGGCTATCAGGGTAACGAAAAAATATGCGCCTGAGATTCAGGTGATAACCGATGTTTGTCTTTGTGAATACACCAGTCACGGACATTGCGGAGTCTTAACAGACTCAATCGTCGATAACGACAGAACACTGCCTCTTTTGGCCCAAACCGCTTTATCTCATGCCCAGGCAGGCGCCGATATCGTTGCACCGTCAGATATGATGGATGGAAGAGTAAAAGCAATCAGGGAAATGTTGGATCAACATGGCTATTTAAGTACCGCACTCATATCCTATGCCGTTAAATATGCATCCTCCTTCTACGGACCTTTCAGGGAGGCTGCGGGCTCAACCCCTTCTTTTGGCGACAGAAAGAGTTACCAAATGGATTACCACAACAGCAAAGAGGCCATCAGGGAAGCGGAATTGGATATTCAGGAAGGTGCGGATATCATCATGGTAAAACCCGCCTTATCCTATCTGGATATCATCACAAGGGTAAGAAATGAGTTTAATGTACCGGTTGCGGCCTATAGTGTCAGCGGTGAATACGCGATGATCAAGGCTGCAGCAAAAGCGGGACTGATAAACGAGACGGATGTTGCCTGTGAAACAGCTGTCAGTGTTTTTAGGGCTGGAGCAGATATTCTAATCTCATATTATGCTTTGGAAATTGCAGGGTGGATCAATGAAGGGAGGATTGGCTGATGACCAGGTCACAAGAATTATTCCAAAGAGCTCAGGAAGTCATCCCGGGAGGGGTTAACAGCCCAGTCAGAGCATTTCGTTCTGTAGGCGATATACCACGGTTTATCAAGCGTGCTGAGGGAGCAAGAATTTATGATGTGGATGGTTCGGAATACATCGATTATGTCGGCTCCTGGGGACCGATGCTCCTGGGCCATGCCCATCCGCAGATTGTAGAAGCGGTAACTCAGGTCGCTCAAAACGGCCTGAGCTTCGGGGCGGCAACAGAAGCTGAAATAACCATGGCAGAACTTATCTGTGACGTAACACCTACGGTTGAAATGGTTCGGTTAGTCAATTCCGGAACTGAAGCAGTCATGAGTGCTATCCGGCTGGCGAGGGGTTATACGGGCAGAGATAAAATAATCAAATTCGAAGGCTGTTATCATGGACATAGTGATTCCATGCTCGTCAAAGCCGGGTCAGGAATTATGACGGCAGGTATTCCGGACAGCTTAGGAGTGCCGGCTGGTTGTGCCAACGATACGCTGACAGCCGTATTCAATGATTTAGATTCAGTCGCGAGACTGTTTGAAGAAAATACCAATGCGATTGCAGCAGTCATTGTGGAGTTGGTCCCTGCCAATATGGGAGTCATCATTCCCCAGGACGGATTCCTGTCCGGGTTAAAAAGCTTATGTCAAGACCATGGTGCTTTACTGATCGCTGACGAAGTGATCACGGGATTCAGACTGGGCGTGGGCGGAGCTCAGTCTACCCTGAATATCAAGGCTGATCTCACAACTTTCGGTAAAATCATCGGAGCAGGAATGCCTGTCGGTGCTTATGGCGGAAGCAAAGAGATCATGCAGATGATCTCACCCACTGGAGGTGTCTATCAAGCCGGTACTTTAAGCGGTAACCCTCTAGCAACAGCTGCAGGAATAGCCCAGCTAACGATTCTCAGGGATAATCCCACTATCTATACCCACATCAATGCCTTGGGTAAAAAGCTCAGTCTGGAGACGAAGAAACTGGTGGAGCTTTATGGAATCAAAGCAGCCGTTAACAGCATAGGTTCACTGATGTCTCTGTTTTTTACCGAAAGCAAAGTCCATAATTACACACAAGCCAAACAAAGTGACACACAGTTATTTGCCAGATTCTTTCATTATATGTTGGGCAGGGGGATCTATCTGGCTCCTTCCCAATTTGAGGCGAGCTTTGTTTCATATGCTCATACCAACGAAGATATTGAATATACGCTTCAGAGCATGGAGGATGCCTTTAAACATATTCAGTAATCTTAATTAATCTCGAATGACGCTACAGTTGATGTAGAATGATACTAATCGTTAAACGATCGCCGTGGTAATAAAATTCTTTATGGGGAATAAATTTATTAAGCAATTATCGAATTTAAGCGACCTTAGAATAGCTCAACGCAGAAAAGAGGAATGACCATGATCGGAATATTGATCCTTGCTCATGGAAGCAGGGAAAAACAAACGGAGCACACCATGGATCTAATTTTATCATCACTTCAGAAAAAGCTTCCGGAAACGTACATTGAAAAAGCATTTCTGCAATTCTCAGAAACGAATCTGGAAAAGAGTATACAGAAAATGGTTGATCAGGGGATCACAGATATCAAGGTTGTTCCCTACTTCCTTTTCGAAGGCGTACATATTAGAGAAGATATACCTAATGAGATCAGACAACTTAGTCAAAGGTATCCTGACGTACGGATAACCATGGGCCGGACATTGGGTGCTGATCCTCGTTTGGCAGACATTTTAGCGGATCGGGTCAAAGAGCTTACTTGAAGTGGTGGTGGAACCATGCTGAAAATCAACATCGTTGGCATTGGGCCTGGAAATGAATTGTCTATGACCAAGGAAGCTTTCCAGGCTATCGCCAGGAGTTCAGTCCTTATCGGCGATAAAAGAGTGTTAACACCTTTTATTGACATGGGGAAGTCAATAGTACATTCCAGCAGTGTCCCGGAAATAAAAGATTTTCTGATCACCGAGGGTAAGGATAGTGAAGTATCTATTCTGGTATCCGGGGATGTTGGATTCTATAGTCTGGCCAAGAGTTTTATGACTGATGATCAAGGCATTGGTCAAGTTAACTTGATCTGTGGCATCAGTTCCCTCCAGTATTTTTGCTCAAAACTGCACACCGCCTGGGATGATGTTGTGACGGTAAGTCTTCATGGTCGAAATGAAGAATTCATCGACCGGGTTATGAGCCGCCATAAAGTTTTCGTCCTTACCGGAGGACAGAATACGCCGGCTAATATCTGCAGAACACTCTGTTCTAATGGCCTTGGAGACCTTGAGGTGAGTGTCGGTGAAAATCTATCCTACCCCAATGAAAAGATCACAACCGATAAGGCTCGGAACTTGGTGGACAGAACCTTTAGCTCGCTGAGTACGATCATGATCATCAATCATGAGGCTAAAATAACAAAAGAGGCTATTACTCAGTCAAAGCAGCGGAAGACTAAGGGAGTAGTTACCCATGGTCTGCCGGATGAACTGTTTTACCGGGGAGAGGTGCCAATGACGAAGCAGGAGATCAGAGCCATATCTCTTGCCAAGTTGCAGCTCCAAAAGACGGATATAGTATTCGATATCGGAGCGGGCACCGGTTCTGTGGCGGTGGAGATCGCCCTTCAGGCCGTCGAAGGCAGAGTTTATGCCATTGAAAAAAAACAAGATGCCTTGGAACTAATCAGGCAGAATAAAGAAAAGTTCGGTACTGACAATCTTTCGCTTATTGTAGCCGATGCTCCGGAGGGTCTTGACGAATTACCGGCTCCCGCTAAGGTTTTTATTGGTGGACATGGCGGAAATCTGCAGTCTATCCTGGATACGGTCTTGAACAAGAATCCAGATGTGCGGATTGTGATCAATGCCATAACCCTGGAAACACTTCATGATACGTTAAGCTATTTCAGACCAAAGTGTGATATTGGTATTGAAATTGTCAATATCTCGGTTTCGAAAGCTAAAATGCTGGGGCATAGCAATCTGATGATGGCACAAAACCCCGTTTATATCATTACAGCCCAGCGGGAATAACCTTTAAAATAATGTGATATTTAGGGTGAAAGATGAAAGCACGCATACCAAGGCTGATGTTCGCTGCCTTTAACAGCGGCAGTGGTAAAACGACAATTACATGCGCCGTTTTGAAGGTTTTGCTGGAAAAAGGGATAAACCCAGCTGCTTTTAAGTGCGGGCCAGATTTCATTGACCCGATGTTTCATTCGGAAATCATCGGAGTCAAATCACGCAACCTGGATTTATTTATGCTCACTGAAGATATTGTAAAATACCTTTTGGCTGTCAACGGTAAGGATGCGCAGATCGCTATCCTGGAAGGGGTAATGGGTTACTACGACGGCCTGGGTGCCAATAGCACGATGGCCAGTTCTTATCATCTGGCAGCGGTGACCGATACGCCCGTAATTCTGGTTGTGAACTGCAAGGGAAGCTCACTGTCCCTGGCAGCGCTGATAAAAGGCTTTGCAGCCTTTCGCTCTGACAGCAGGATACGAGGGGTTATCCTTAATCATTTATCTTTTGCTTTATACCCTCTCTATAAAGAGATGATCGAGAAAGAAGCTGGAATCGAAGTCCTGGGCTGCTTTCCATGGGTCCAGGAAAGTACGCTGTCAAGCAGACATTTAGGGCTGATTACGGCCGCCGAAGTAGAAGATCTGCAGGATAAACTGAGGTTACTGGCCCAGAAGGCCCTTGAGTCCATTGATATGAACAAGCTCCTGGCCATTGCCCATGAAGCATCAGATATCGAATATCAGGACATCCCTATTCAGAAATATGCAGATGTCCGCTTAGCCGTAGCCAAAGATCCGGCTTTTTGTTTCTATTACGAAGACAGCTTGGATTTGCTGAAGAGGATGGGGGCACAAATCATTCCCTTTAGTCCGCTTCAGGATCAAACCTTACCGCTTTGTGACGGACTTCTGCTGGGAGGGGGTTATCCGGAAGTTTATGCCAGGGAATTGTCTGAGAATAAGACCATGCATCACAGTATTAAGGACGCACTGAGCGATGGACTCCCCTGCCTGGCAGAGTGCGGAGGATTTATGTACCTTATGGATCAGGTCACGGATCTTAAAGGCAATCCATACAGGATGGCTGGTTACCTGAAGGGAGAAGCTTTTATGACGGAGAAACTGAACCGCTTCGGCTATATTCGCTTAGTGTCCCAAACTGATAACCTGCTTTGTAAAAAAGGTGAAACCATTGGTGCCCATGAGTTTCATTACTCGGATTCAACCGTTAATGGCTGTGGCTTTAAGGCTATTAAACCAGCCAGTGGGAAAGAGTGGGACTGTATCTATACAGAGAATAATATCTTCGCAGGATATCCTCATATTCATTTGTGGGGAAATATTCAATTTGCCTATTCGTTCATTCAGAAGTGTAAAGCATATCATGATCACTGTCTTCCTAAGGATAGATGATATTAGCAGGTGATAAGTTGCTTATTTTAATTACCGGTGGAGTGGCCAGCGGAAAATCTGAACTGGCAGAAAAGATGGCAATAGGACTAAGTAATGGTACATCCGCTTATCTTGCTACCATGCTCCCTCATGATGATGAAGGCAGACTGCGCGTGGAGAAACATAAGAGGATACGGGAGGGTAAGGGCTTTGATACTCATGAGATTCCTTATCGGCTAAGCAGTAAGGTGGAGATGTTTAAGGGCTATGATACCGTCTTGTTGGAATGTATGTCTAACCTTATTCTCAATGAAATGTGTGCGGCCCAGAGGACGGATACGGAAGTTATGCGTATCATCCCTGAGGAAATTAAGATGTTGAAACAACAGGTAAAAAATCTGGTGATTGTATCAGGCGCTGTTTTTTTAGATCTTAGCGCTTATGATCAATTCACCCTGGATTATGTTCAAACGTTGAGTCAAATCAACAATCGGTTAGCCGGCATCGCTGATGTTATGATCGAAGTTGTCTGTTCCATTCCCATCATTCATAAAGGAAAAAAGGAGATCTTAATGAATGAAAATCTTTTTTGAATCGATCATCGCAGCATTGGCGATGTATACGAAGATTCCGATGCCGGCTATTACCTGGAATCATGATAATATGCGTTATTCTCTTCTCGTTATCCCTTGGATTGGTGCGGTCATTTCAAGCTTGCTTTATGCCTTGCTGAGTATTTCCCGTGGTTTGGATTTAAGTCCTGTTTTCTTCGCTTCGCTGGCAGTGGCTATACCGGTCGTGATAACGGGCGGAATACATCTGGACGGTTTCTGCGATACAACGGATGCGCTTTCTTCCCATCAAGATAGAGAAGAAAAATTACGTATCATGAAAGATCCTCAGGTGGGAGCCTTTGCGGTAATTTACACCGTAATCGTTTTACTGCTTCAATTTGGGGCCTGGCATCAGCTGTATTCTACTCAGAATCATCTTCTGTTGGTTCCGGTATCTTTTGTTCTTTCCCGTATCCTGACTGCTTTGGCAGTTATTGTTTTCCCCTGTGCCAAAACCTCCGGCTTAGCGTCGTCATTTGCGGATTATGCCAACAAAGGGGCCGTCAAGATATGCCTGATTGCTTATTTGCTTAGCGTCTCTGCTGGCATCATTATTTATCATCCTCTCGGAGGTGGAGTAGTCGTTGCAGTCGCCCTGCTTGCATTCCTTTGGTTTTATACAATCATTAAAGATAAGTTTGGCGGGATAACCGGTGATCTAGCAGGTTTCTATCTTATTGTATGTGAAACAGGAGTATTGCTGACGTTGGCAGTACTAGGGGGGATGCTGAAATGATTTTTATTATCGGAGGCAATAGTCAGGGAAAGCTTGAGTTTGCCAGAAATCTCTTGGGAATTGATGGTGATCAACAGATCACGGATGGTGCTTCCTGTGATTTGACTGAGGCCTTTACCAGACCGATACTTAATCGGCTGCATATACTCATCAAGAGACTGAAAGCGGAGGAATATGATCTTAATCAGTTTATTGAGCAAGGAATTGATCAAAACCCCCAGGTTACCATTATCTGTGATGAATTAAGTACGGGAGTAATCCCCCTTTCCAAAGAGGATAGGGAACTCCAGGAATTAGTCGGCCGAATTCAATGTACGATTGCCAAGAGGGCAGGGCAAGTATACAGGGTATATTGCTCTATACCTGTTTTAATCAAGGGAGATGAACATGCTTTATAACATCATTCTGATCAGACATGGGAAAACGGCAGGGAATCTGCGACATGAATATGTTGGTGCAACTGATCAGCCCCTGTGCCGAGAAGGGATTGATGAAGTAGTATCATACAAAAGCTCTTCACGCTATCCAAAGGTCGATCATGTTTTTGTCAGTCCCATGCAGCGCTGTCTACAGACCATGAAACTCATCTATGGAGATATTGCGCACTCGGTTATCCCTGAATTAAAAGAATGTGATTTTGGATTATTTGAGGGTAAGACCCATCAGGAATTAGAAGATACGCTCTATTATCAAAAATGGGTGGCTGATGGTGCGACAGGTCACATTCCCGGCGGGGAAGATACAGAAGCCTTCAAAGAACGGTGTTGTCAAGGGTTTCAAGAGGTTGTTGACTATATATTAACCCACAACATTATCAATAGTGCCTTGATTGTCCATGGCGGAACGATTATGTCTATTCTGGACAGATATTCTGGAGAAAAACAGGATTTTTTCCACTGGCAAACCCAAAATGGCTGCGGTTTTAAACTGGTGATAGATAAAGATTTTTGGTTAAAGACGAAGGAATTATTTAAGTTTGATAAGGTCTAAGCATTATAGTAGCCAATAGACAAGTATCGGAGAATTTGTGCTGTATGATAACTCTCTATGCCCTAACAACAGGTTATATACTTGATTTAATCTTCGGGGATCCGGAGGGGATTCCGCATCCCATTCGGTTAATCGGGTATCTGATTAACCGTGGAGAGAAGATCCTGCAGCGAATCAGCTGTCAAACGCCGACAAGACAATTTGTTTCCGGTGCAGGCCTGACACTGGTTGTTCTTTGTTTATCATTTTTTGTTCCCTTTATGATCTTGCAATGGGCAGGCCGTATTCATCCGGTTTTGCTGTATGTTTTGGAGAGTTTGATGTGTTTTCAAATCCTGGCGACTCGATCGCTTAAGACTGAAAGTATGAAAGTCTATGAGGAGCTTAAGCAGGGAAGGCTCCCCGAAGCCAGAAAGGCTCTATCTCGGATTGTTGGTCGGGATACAGAGAACTTAAGCGTAGAACAAGTAACCAAAGGAGCTGTGGAAACCGTAGCGGAGAATTTAGCGGATGGGGTTATTGCCCCCATGGTCTTTATACTAGTAGGCGGAGCGCCTTTGGGCTTTCTCTATAAAGCTATCAATACGCTTGATTCGATGATCGGATATAAGAATGATCAATACCTGTATTTTGGCCGATTTGCCGCTAAGCTTGATGATCTGGCCAACTATATCCCGGCCCGGATTTCAGCCTGCCTGATGATTATTGCGGCTTGGTTCTTAGGTTATGATTATAAGGAGTCTATCCGAATCTACTTGCGGGATCGATCTAATCACTTAAGCCCTAATTCTGCCCATACTGAAGCAGTCTGCGCCGGGGCTCTCAATATTCAGCTCGCAGGCAGCAGCTATTATTTTGGTCAACTGGTCGTAAAACCAACCATCGGTGATAAGACAAGAGAAACCAGCATTGACGATATCAAGAAAAGCAACCACTTGCTTTATGTAACTTCTTTGTTGGGTCTTATTGTCGGAATAACCCTGAGATTTTTCATTGTAACCCCAAAATAAGACATAGAAGTTTATCCTTACATATGTTTGATTACTCTTTAGGGATACAGGTGAGAATAGATGTATGAATATGTTCATGGTGGAGATATCTACGCACTCCAAAAATCAATAAAAGAAACAATCCTTGATTTTTCGGTAAACGTCAACCCCTTGGGTCTTCCGTCAGAGGTCAAGCGGGTCCTTGCTGAAGCTGTCTCTGATTGTGAAACGTATCCTGATCCATTTTGCAGGGAACTCACCGCGGCCCTGGGAGAATACGAAAATACACAGCCCGATTTTATTTTGTGCGGAAACGGAGCATCTGATATCATCTTTCGTCTGGCCTTAGCTTTAAAACCCAAAAAAGCACTGCTCTGTGCTCCTACATTTGCTGACTATGAAAAAGCTTTAAAAACAGTGGACTGCGAGGTCAATTACTATTATCTTTCAGAAAGAGTCGATTTCGATTTAGGGATGGATTTTCTCGATTTGATCACTCCCGAGATCGATATCATCTATCTTTGCAATCCCAATAACCCAACCGGACAACTGTGTCCTCAATCTCTGATGCAGGATGTGATTAAGCGGTGTAAAGAAACGGGTACAACGGTGATGGTAGATGAGTGCTTCTTAGACTTTACAGATGACACTCAAGCCTATTCAGCCCAAGCGCTGCTCCATTCGTACCCTAATCTGGTGATCCTTAAGGCTTTTACTAAAGTTTACGCCATGGCTGGGATCAGGCTTGGTTATTGTATCACTTCCAATACAGGTCTAATAGACAAAATGAGGGCTTGCGGGCAGGACTGGGGGGTATCGAGTCTGGCCCAGGCTGCAGGAATTACGGCATTAAAACAAATGGATTATATACAAGAGACAAAACGTCTGATTAGAGAAGAAAGAGAATATCTGATTCGTGAATTGAGCCAATTCAAGATCAAGGTGTATGGCTCCAAAGCCAATTATATTTTCTTTCGAGCACAGGGTGTAGCGGACTTGGATAAAAGACTCTTAGCCAGAGGGATCTATATCCGATCATGTCGTAATTACGTTAACTTGGATAGCAGGTATTATCGGCTTGCGGTACGCAAACACAGCGATAACCTCAAGCTCATTCAGGCCCTGAAGGAAGTGATGGGATGAAAACGATGATGATTATCGCTGACGGCCTGGCTGATGAACCCATACCAGAATTGGATGATCAAACTACTTATGAGTATGCTCGACACGACAACCTTGACCGGTTAGCCTCGGAAGGGGTTTCGGGATATTTTAACCCATGTCCGTGCGGACACCTTCCCGAAAGTATGAATTGTATCCTGAATCTCTTAGGTGTACCGGGGGAGCGCTTCCCCGGAAGCAGGGCCGTCCTTGAGCTGTTGGCACATGGAAGAGAGCTTCAAGCCGAGGAAGTTGTTCTGCGCTGTAATCTGGTCAGGGTTGAAGATAATAAGTTAGTTTCTTTTAATGGTGGTTCTTTAAATATCCGGGAGATGCAGAAAGCCTCAGAGCAAGCGGGGGGATTTGAGTCAGCCATTGATTTTATCCATCTATCCGGATACAGGAACTTGCTCGTGATGGATAAGAGAGATTTTGATTGTCTGGACTGCAGAACCTATCCCCCGCATGAATATCTGGGACATCGTATTGAAGAACTGGTTGGAGATATTTGCGGATCATCTCAGGTTCTGGCTCGGTTTTTGGAAAAGGAAAAGAGTCAATTGGAGTGGAAGGCGAAAGATGGCCAAAAGGTTCACTACCTTTTCTACCCGTGGGGAATATCAACAAGCCATCAGTTGCCATTGTTCAAAGATCTATATGGTATTGATGGGGCAGTTGTATGTGGGGCGGAGATCGTTAAAGGGATAGGGATGGCTTTAGGTTTAAATGTCCCTGAGTATGAAGGATTTACTTCAGACACGGATACCAATTTATTTTTAAAAGCTCAAATAGCCTGTTCTTTGCTTAATGAATATGATTTTGTGTTAGTTCACATTAATGGACTGGATGAAGCCTCTCATCGCTATGAGGTGGAAGGTAAGACACGTTTTTTGGAGAAAATCGATGCAGAATTCATCCATCCTCTGATTGAAAGCGTTGAAGATACAACGAATCTTTTTATCTGCGCTGATCATGCGACAAGTCCCATACTCGGGAAACATTCGGCTATCGATGTACCCTACATCATACGAAGCCCCAAGATACGAGACAGGGGAAAGGTTGAATCAATGAACCCCTCCGATATTCTTGGGTATCTTCTTAAAGGTATATAACATTGACGACAGTAATATTTAAACAAGGCAAAAATGTATATAACCAGGCATAAATAAATAACTTTTCTAGATAAACTCAATAAAAAGGTTTCTTATACGAAATTCGATTTTTATCCTTGTGTAAAAGGAGAACTAGGAGTATGGCCAAGGCAATCATGGTTCAGGGCACGATGTCCAATGCCGGCAAAAGCCTTTTTGCCACCGGGTTGTGCCGGATTTTTAAACAAGATGGTTATAAAGTAGCACCGTTCAAGTCTCAGAATATGGCCTTGAACTCCTTTATTACCCTGGATGGGCTGGAGATGGGACGGGCTCAGGTGGTACAGGCAGAGGCCGCCGGACTGGAGCCAAGTGTTCTGATGAATCCGATACTACTCAAACCGACATCGGATAAGGGTTCCCAGGTGATAGTGAATGGGGAAGTACTGGGCAATATGAGTGCCGAAGAATATTTTGCCTATAAATCCAAGCTGATACCGGATATCCGGAAAGCCTTCGAAACCTTGGTAAGGGAGAATGATCTGATTGTCATTGAAGGGGCAGGGAGTCCGGCTGAGATCAACCTTAAGCATGAAGACATCGTCAACATGGGGATGGCCAGAATGGCGGATGCCCCGGTACTGCTTGTGGCCGATATTGACAGGGGAGGCGTCTTTGCCTCGATTTATGGAACGATTATGCTCCTGGAGGAAGAAGAGAGAAAGTATATTAAAGGGATCGTGATCAATAAGTTTCGGGGGGATGTCGAGATCCTCAAACCGGGCCTTAGGATGATCGAAGAAAAGGTTAATATCCCCGTTATCGGTGTGGTACCTTATCTCAAAATCGATATAGAGGATGAGGACAGCCTGTCCGAAAGGCTTCTGATTAAGCGAGATAATGTAAGTAATAATATAAGTAATAATACAAGAAGTAATGCCAGGAATAATGCCACGAATAATGCGACGAATAATGCCACGAATAATGCAAGTTATAACCCGAATCTATCAGATACAGGAAACATGGGTTTGGTCGATATAGCAGTGATCCAATTACCACGGATGTCCAACTTCACGGATTTTAATGTGTTTGAGCTTCTCCCGGGAGTTTGTTTAAGGTATGTGAAATCACCTGCTGATCTAAACCACCCGGATATGATTATCCTGCCCGGGACCAAGAATACCATGGGGGATCTCTTATGGTTAAGACAGAACGGAATGGAAGGTTTGATTAAAAAACAGGCTGCCCAGGGAACCTTGGTTTTCGGCGTCTGTGGGGGCTATCAAATGTTAGGTAAAAACCTTGAAGATCCTGACAAGGTTGAACACGGGGGGAGCCTTACAGGGATGGGATTACTTGATATCGTCACGACCTTTGCTCCTGGCAAGACCAGAACCCGGGTCAGTGGCAGACTCCAGAAGGTTGAAGGAGTTTTAGAAGGATTAACAGGCCTTCCCTTCAGCGGGTATGAGATTCATATGGGGCTGACTGAGGGAAGTGAAAAACCTTTAACTCAATTGGAAAAATTGAATGGAGAAACCACCAATAAAGCGGACGGAAGTCAAAGACACAACGTGATGGGCAGTTATGTTCATGGTATTTTTGATGAAGGCAATATTGCTTTAACAATTGTCCAATCCCTTTGGAGACAGAAAGGGATGGACAAAGCTCTGAATCAGATAAACTTCCAGGAATATAAGGAAAGACAGTATGATCTTCTGGCGCAAGAGATTAGAAAATCGGTGGATATGAAAGCACTCTACAGAATTTTGGAAGAAGGTGTCTAAGTGGACAAAGGCCTTATCCATATCTACTGCGGTGATGGCAAAGGGAAAACGACCGCTTCCCTGGGCTTAGCCCTCAGAGCGGCCGGCAGAGGATTTAAAGTTCGCATTATTCAATTCTTAAAAAGTCAGGATACCGGAGAAATCCATGCCTTGAAAAAAATACCGGAAATCACGTTGATCCGAAGCGAACGAAGATTCAAGTTCTATAACCAAATGAGTGAACAAGAGAGAAAAGACTGCCGTGATTATCAGGATAAGATGCTGAGTGAGGGGTTAAAGGCTGCCCGCTCAGGGGAGGCAGACTTGCTTATTCTGGATGAGGTCTTGCCTTCCTATCAATATCATATGGTAGATCGGGAGGCAGTGCTCAGCTTTCTCCAAAATAAGCCTGAATCCCTGGAGGTCGTACTTACCGGAAGAGATCCGGCTGAAGAACTTGTGGAACTTGCAGACTATGTTTCAGAAATGAAGAAAATCAAGCATCCTTTGGATCAAGGCATACCAGCCCGGATCGGGATTGAACGATAAAGGCGAAAGCAAAGGGGTGAATCATGATGAAGGTAAATCTTGAACATATGCTTCCCGAGGAAATTGAGAAGCGTAGTTTTGAGATTATCACCAAGGAATTAGGCGATATTCAGTTAGACGAAGACAAGGCTGGCATTATCAAAAGAGTGATTCATACTTCTGCAGATTTCGACTATGTGCACAGCCTTTGTTTTTCTGATGGCGTGGTCGCCCGAGCTTTAACAGCCATCCGGCAGGGGGCTTCAATCGTGACTGATACCAGAATGGCCAGTGTCGGAATCAACGCTAAAAGGTTGGCAGCCTATGGCGGGAACGTCTATTGTTTTATGTCGGACCAGGATATTGCACTGAAGGCTAAACAAGAGGGAACTACCAGAGCCTCAGCTTGTATGGAGAAAGCTCTGACACTGGAAGGGCCTCTGATCTTTGCTATCGGCAATGCACCCACTGCCTTGATTAAACTATATGAACTAATTCGGGAAAACCGTCTGAAACCAGAGTTAATCATTGGCGTCCCAGTCGGATTTGTCAATGTTGTGGAATCCAAAGAAATAATTATGCAAGCAGGAGTCCCCTTCATCGTCGCCCGAGGAAGAAAAGGCGGGAGTAATGTGGCAGCAGCCATTTGCAATGCATTACTTTATATGGATTGATTATTTGCTTTAAACCTATTAAAGAATAAGTGATGGAGAATAGGGTATTCATAGGAAACATTAAAGTCGCAAAACGGCGGATGGGTTAAATAAAGATAGAGTGTAAGATATCTAATAATTAATGAAATCGAAAAAGGCTAGAAATATACTTTGATGATCAAACATTATTCGAACGTTATATTAAAAAGCAATATAATTGTTCGGATTTTTCATTGACCATCTTTTTGTTCTCAGGTAAAATATCCATGTAAGGTCACTTCATAAACAAGAAAACTTTAGAAATAATAAGTAATAAGACTCTGTTATTTCTACAATAACCAGAGTCATAAAAGGAGGCATTTGCTTACTGGGAATCTGTAATTAACCTCAATGTTTTAGAGTGTTTTGGCAAGATGTTGTACGTCTTAAAGTTGATTAAAACAGAAAAAGGAGAATACCCGTGATAGAAAGATATACACTTCCTGCGATGGGCAGGATATGGCAGGATGAATACCGTTTGACACTTTGGCTTAAAATTCAGATTGCTGCTTGTGAAGGTTGGGCAAAGATCGGTAAGATACCACCGGAAGCGGTGGAAGTTATTAAAGAAAAAGCATCGTTTTCCTGGGAAAGAGTCTTAGAGATCGAAGAGACGACCCATCATGATGTGCTTGCCTTTCTCACCAATGTTGCGGAAAACATCGGGGATGAAGCCAAATACATGCATCTGGGCTTAACCTCTTCGGATATGTTGGATACGGGATTATCTTTGCAGTTGGTTGAGGCCTCCGACATTTTACTCGAGAAAATGGATAAGCTGATCGATGTTCTGGCTAACAAAGCCGTGGAATACAAAGATGCCCTGCAGATGGGAAGATCCCATGGTATTCATGCTGAACCTGTTACATTTGGTCTGAAATTTGCTCTCTGGTACGACGAGATGAAGAGGCAGAAAGAACGCCTTCTTTTTGCTAAAGAAGAGATTAGGGTCGGCCAGATTTCCGGAGCAGTTGGTACTTTTGCTAATGTGGATCCTCGAGTGGAAGAGTGGGTATGCGAGAGTCTGGGGCTGAAGCCCGCACCCGTATCGACACAGATCATTCAAAGAGACAGACATGCCTTCTATGTGGCTGTTTTAGCAGGGATTGCGTCTTCGCTTGATAAGATTGCCACCGAGATTCGCAATCTGCAACGGACGGATGTTCATGAGGTAGAAGAAGCTTTTGCCAAAGGGCAGAAAGGTTCTTCAGCGATGCCACATAAAAAGAATCCTGTTATTTCCGAAAGGATCTGCGGGATGGCCAGAATCATCAGGGGAAATGCCCAGGTAGCCTTTGAAAATGTGGCCCTCTGGCATGAGCGGGACATCTCCCACTCTTCAGCAGAAAGGGTAATCCTGCCCGATAGCACCATCGCTTTGGACTATATTCTGCAAAAGATGATTCAGATGCTTGATGGCTTAAGAGTGTTCCCTGAACAGATGATGGAAAATATCGAAAAAGTCTATGGTCTGATTTTCTCTCAAAGGGTCATGCTTTCTCTGGTTGATAAAGGCATCAGCAGGGAAACATCCTATGCCTGGGTGCAACGAAATGCCATGAAGGCCTGGGATAACCGCTCTTCTTTTAAAGATTATGTACTGCAAGACTCCGAAATCATGGGTGTGCTCAGTTCTCAGGAAGTGGATGAGCTCTTTGACTACGGCTATCATACCAAAAACATTGATTATATTTTTAGACGTGTTGGTTTGCTTAAATAGTGACAAGCTTAGCTTGATCTTGCAATCAATCCTTTTGGTAAAGGATTCTATTTTGTTCTCACACCGGGTACTGAATAAATTGTAGGAGGGATTAGCCATGGAAAAACGGGAGATGTTATACGAAGGTAAAGCTAAAAAGCTCTACCATACTGATGACAACAATTATTTCTGGGTGGAGTACAAAGATGATGCTACCGCCTTTAATGGAATTAAAAAGGGCACCATTGTTAACAAGGGAATCATCAATAATAAGATGTCAGCGATGATGTTTTCCTACCTTGCCCAGAAGGGTGTGGATACCCATTTTGTAGAGCTGCTCAATGATCGTGAGCAAATTGTCAGGCGTTTAGAGATGATACCTCTGGAAATAGTGGTTCGCAATATCGTAGCAGGAAGCCTCGCTAAACGTGTGGGTAAAGAAGAAGGTTATGTACTGGCCTCCCCGGTTTTTGAATTGTATTACAAAGATGATAGCCTTGGGGATCCGATGGTCAATGAAACCCATGCTATTGCTTTAGGCTGGGCAACCTTGGATCAGATCAATGCTATGAAAGAGATTGCTCTCAAAGTCAATGAACTGATGACTCTTATCGTAGGCCAAGCTGGTATAGACTTGGTGGATTATAAGTTAGAATTTGGTTTGTTCGACGGCAAAGTTTTGCTGGGTGATGAAATATCACCGGATACTTGCCGTTTCTGGGATAAGAATACCCAGGAGAAATTAGATAAAGACCGTTTCCGCAGGGACCTGGGTAAAGTGGAAGAAGCTTATGTCGAAGTTTACAACCGTCTGAAGGAGGCCATCAACAATGCTTAAGGCTTATGTAACGGTTACATTGAAAAAAAGTATCCTGGACCCTCAAGGAAGTGCGGTGGAAAAGGCTTTAAAGAGCATGCAATATCCTGTGGAGTCCGTACGTATCGGTAAATTTATGGAAGTCAACTTATCGGAGACAGACAGGACTAAGGCTGAGGAGATTATGCATGAAATCTGTCATAAGCTTTTATCTAACCCCGTGATCGAAGATTATTCCTTTGAACTGGAGGGCTGAACTTGAAAATAGGTATTGTACGTTTTCCAGGATCCAACTGTGAGGTTGATTGTTTGGAAGCATGGCGTGTGATAGGCGAAAAGCCGGAAATGATCTGGCATCAGGAGACCTCTGTCCAAGGTTATGATCTTATCGTTCTGCCGGGTGGATTTTCTTACGGAGATTACCTTCGGACAGGTGCTATCGCTCGTTTTTCACCGATTATGGACGATGTTATCCGATTTGCTAAAGATGGCGGATTGGTTTGGGGGATCTGTAACGGTTTTCAAATACTCACTGAATGTGGTTTGTTGCCAGGAGCGCTCCTGCGTAATGCGGGGCTGCATTTTGTCTGCAGTCCCCAGTATTTGAGAGTGGAACGCAATGATTTGCCTTTTACCAACCAGTATGAACAAGGTCAACTCATTCAGATTCCTGTTAATCATGGAGAAGGAAATTATACTATTGATGATGAGGGCCTTGAAGCGCTTAAAGAAAATAAACTGTATTTTTACGACCTGAATGTGAA
>CAYZDF010000046.1:0-21753 GCA_964477085.1 uncultured Gracilibacteraceae bacterium
TTTTACGGGTAAAAAATCCACTTATATCAACGGGTATGAGTTATGAAACTGTCTCGATTAATAAATATAAAAATCTGAGCCAGATTAAATCCAGGCTCAGGTATAATTGGCTTAATTAAACTTATATAAACTTCTAGTTTTCCAAATATAATTTTTTACTTAAACTGAGTCGTGACAACTTTTTCGTAAGGTGCTATTTGATCAAGTTCGCCGGCATCTTTAATAATCTGCTGCAGGAGGTAAAAATCCTTCTCCAACATCACGGGATCTTTTTTCCAGGTATTTTGTTCCTTGTAACGTGTTATGGCACTGATTAGGATATCTTCGGACCCATCGGGGAAATGAGGCATAATCACTTGTGCAATTTCTTGTGGAGTATGGGTATCAACCCATTTTTGACCTTTATGGATAGCATTGGTGAACTTCTGGATTAACTGAGGATTTTTTTCAATGGTGCTTTTCTTAGCAAAATAGGCGGTATAGGGAACCTCTCCGCTTTCTTTACCTAAAGAGGCTACAATATTACCTTTCCCTTCCTTTTCCATGGTTGAGGCTGTTGGTTCAAACAGGATAACATAATCGCCCTGACCGCCCATAAAGGCGCCAGGCATTGCAGCATACTGCATGGTGGTATCAATAAAAACATCTTTGCCCACGGTAAGTCCATTCTTAGTCAGCACATATTGGAGAACGATCGCAGGCATTCCGCCTTTGCGCCCACCGATAATAGTTTTTCCCTTGAGATCGCTCCATTTAAAATCAGGCTGTGGCTCCCTTCCCATGAGGAAAGTTCCATCGCCATTGGTGAGCTGAGCAAAAACAACGCCGTAGTCTTCTTTTCCTTCATTGTAGACATAAACACAAGCCTCAGGTCCTGCAAAACCGATATCTGCCTGCTCCGTAAGTACGGCGGTCATCACCTTATCAGCACCTGCACCATTAGATAGTTCAATTTGCAGTCCCTCTTCCTCAAAGAAACCCTGGGTTAAGGCTACATATTGTGGAGCGTAGAAGATGGAGTGAGTTACCTCACATAGTTGGACTTTGGTAAGTTGAGGTGTCGTGTTGGTACAGCCCGTCAGAATTAAAGCAAGTCCTAAGAGGGCAACCATAAGTACAAGAAACACTTTTTTCATGTGAAAATTTCCTCCCCTTTAGTTAACTGTTTCTTCCGCTTTTTTTCATAACGAATTGTTCGAAGTACACCACCCCCTGATACATAATGGCAGCGGCAATACCTAAGATGACTACGCTGGTCATAACCAGATCAAGCTTAAAGACCTGACCGCCGTAAACGATGAGATATCCCAGACCTGCCTTGGACACCAGGAATTCACCTACAATAACCCCGACCCATGATAAGCCTACATTGACTTTTAAAGCATTCATGATATTGGGAAATGAAGCAGGTAATAATACTTTGGTCAGTACCTGGAGCTTACTTCCGCCAAAGATCCTGACTAATTTGATCTTCTCCTGATCGGTTGTCAGGAATCCGTTTAAAACTTCAAGTATAGTGACAATAAGGGAGATAGCCAAAGTCATCACTATGATGGCAGCAGGACCAGCCCCGATCCAGACAATAAAAACAGGTCCGAGCGCTATCTTAGGTAAGCTATTCAAAATGACCAGGTAAGGTTCCGAAACTTTGGATAGGAATTTGGACCACCACAAGGCGATAGCGATCAGAACACCTAACATGGTACCTAAAAGAAAGCCTATGATGGTTTCCAAACAGGTTACGCCAATATGATGGAAGAGCACACCTTCCTGATAGAGCGTTATCATTGTCATAATAACTCTTGAGGGCTGACTGGTAATAAAAGGATCGATAATCTTCAAACGTGCAAAGATTTCCCAAAAAGTAAAGGCTAAGATCAAGATGAAAAGTTGAGTCAGACGTACAGCAATTCTCTCCCGTTTGATTCTTTTAAGATACTTGGCATGCTCCGCTGATATTTGATGCTCAGACATAGATATCAAGCTCCTTCCAGATCTTTTGAAAGTACACCGAGAACTCCGGTGTTTCTCTGGAATTAAGGGGTGTGCGGGTACTGCAGGATAGGGAGATAGGATGAATTTTTTTAACGGTACCGGGCCTGCGGGATAGAACAATTACGCGATCAGCCATACTGATGCTTTCGGCAATGTCATGAGTAACCAGGATGGCTGTTTTCTGTTCTTTTTTTATAATGGCATAAATATCTTCATTAACAGCCAGTCGTGTTTGGTAATCAAGTGCAGAAAATGCTTCATCCAGGAGTAAGATCTGAGGATCGGTCATTAATGTCCGAATAAGAGCTGCCCGCTGTCGCATTCCACCAGATAATTGGGATGGATACTTATGGCGAAAATCATATAATCCATATGTATTAAGAAGTTTTAGTGATTTTTCCTTAGCTTCAGGTGTCAAAACCTTTTGGATTTCCAGACCTAACAGAACATTTTGCAGGATGGTTCTCCACTCAAAAAGATGATCTTTCTGCAGCATATAGCCTATCTTGGTCGAAGTCCTCGTAACTTTTTCCCCATTTAAAAAAACGTTGCCTGAAGTCGGTCTGAGTAAGCCGGATATGATTGATAAGAGGGTTGATTTGCCGCATCCGCTTGGGCCTACAATACTGACAAATTCCCCGTTATCCACAGTAAAGGTTACATTTTCTAAAGCGTTTATTTCTCCATTGGGAGATTGGTACTTCATACCGATGTTATGTACCGCTACCACTCCGTTCACATAGTTCCCTCCCGTCTCACTGCTCTTTATATAGTATTAAAATAAGAGGAAATCAGTGAGAAATTGAAACCTAAAAAAAGAAAGGGAATCCTTTCCCATCAAGAATTTAAATAGCATATCACTCCCTAAAGGCTAGGCTAAAGTCCGGCGAGACCCTGATTATGATCGGGAAGAAGCAGAAGCTTTCAGGATTCGCTTCCTGATCAGGCTCAATCTCTAGTCGTTTTTTAGCCAAATCCGGTGCAGAAGATTATGTCGCAAAAGTTAAATTGAAGACAGAAAGCCCTTGCAAGAAAAAAAGACGTCCGAATGGACTAAAGTGGTCCGCACGTCTTTATAAAAACTACTTATAAACAATTAATATTTTATGTATCTTCTCATTTAGGAGGAGATATGAAACCTAAAACACTGGATGACATATCCCCAAAGGATAATATTCCGGTGCTTTAGAATTATTTTATAGCCATTACATCTGTCCTCCTACATGGACAATTGTAATACAAAAAGACCCTATAAACAGGGTACAGTTAAAATTATTTAAAGGGTCTTTTTTTAACTGTCCATTTTATAGGGTCCATTTTAAATACTTTTCTAGCTTTTTTTCTTTAGATGTTGTCAATTTGCCAGTCGATCGGTTCTTTACCGATCGAGGTAAGAAACTGATTGGCTTTGGAAAACGGCCTGCTGCCCCAAAAACCAGCGTGGGCTGAGAGCGGACTGGGGTGAGCGGATTGGAGGATGTAGTGACGAGGATTGTTAATCATGCTCAATTTAGCCTGAGCGTTTTTTCCCCATAAGATAAAGACGATCGGAGCCCGGCGAGCATTGAGTGTGGAAATGACCCTGTCTGTAAAGGTGCTCCAGCCGATGTTGCTGTGGGAGTTAGCTTGACCTGCTCTGACTGTTAAAGAAGCATTAAGAAGCATGACCCCTTGGTCAGCCCATTTTTTGAGGTAACCGTTGTTTGGGATGTAACATCCCAGATCATCCTTTAATTCTTTGAAAATATTGACGAGAGAGGGGGGAGGCTGAACGCCTGGCTTGACGGAAAAGCTTAACCCATGAGCCTGGTTGGGACCATGATAGGGATCCTGTCCTAATATCACTACTTTGACATCCTGATAGGAAGTATAGTGTAAGGCATTGAAAATATGATATTTATCCGGATAAATGGTCTTGGTCCGATATTCATCGATTAAGAACTTCCTCAGCTTCTGATAATAGTCTTTTTCAAATTCATCTTTCAGGAACTCATGCCAATCATTTTTTAATATCTGCATCTCTATCACCCGTCTTTGATTATACCATGGTTGAGGCAATGACCTATACAGGTTCCGTTATTGCCACATAGAGTTAAAGTCTGTAAGATAGAAGTGAAAGTGGTAAAACCAGGATGGCAGGTATCCCTGGCTGTTCGTACTTGCTTAAAGGAGACTTGGGGAGAGTAAACGGCACGATCCCGAGGGATACGATTGATTATGGATAACTAAACTGAATACCAGATACAAGTATAATGGAGTTAAATGACAGGTATAAGAACACAGAGTGATATGTGATTAAATGAAATAGATTGACCTGGATGGATTAACTTGATTTGGGAGGGTGAAAAATGAACCGTATCCTGCTGTTGGAAGATGATTTAAGTCTCATCTCCGGACTTGAATTCTCCCTGAAGAAGAACGGATTTTTGGTTGATATTGCCAGGGCTGTGCATGAAGCACTTTTCCTGTATCGTGAATGTCACTACGACTTATTGCTGCTTGATCTTTCTCTGCCGGATGGATGTGGATTTGATCTTTGTAAAAAGGTAAGGACCACATCCGACGTGCCCATTATTTTTCTTACGGCTTCCGATGAGGAAGTCAATATTGTCATGGGGCTGGATATAGGTGGTGATGACTATATTATCAAACCCTTCAAGCTTAATGAGCTGGTTTCCCGGATCAATGCCTTATTGCGACGCGCCAGGTTAGCTGATCCTGAACCAAGAGAACTTCATTCTAACAATCTGACCGTTAAGTTGTTAGAAAACCGTGTGTACAAAGGGGACCAGGAAATTGAGCTCACTGCTGCTGAATACCGCCTGTTGACTCACCTCATGCGCAACCCTGATATTATACTCACTCGAGAAGTAATTCTTGACAAGCTCTGGGATTACAATGGCAACTTTATAGATGATAATACCCTTTCAGTCTATGTGCGTCGTTTAAGGAGCAAGATTGAAGACGATCCTGAAAATCCAAAATATCTTCTAACGGTTCGTGGATTGGGTTACAAGTGGAACGTGATAAAGTGAGGGTTCAATAATGCGGGCTTTGAGACCTATAGGTATGAAAAAAGTGATTATTTTGATGAGCGTGGTCTTCTTAAGTTATGCCCTGGTCGGGCAGATCATCGCTAAGGACATTGCTGACAGTTATAAGAAACAGATGATCGCACATGACGCAGCGGTCGCTGGCCATCTTAATCAACAAGGCTACGAAAAGAATCAAATCGCGGCGGCATTCAGTGCTGAGAAGACGGAAGCTGACCGTCTGGAAGGGCATAGTATTTTGCTGAGAACCGGCTACACCCAACATCTTGATAACCGTCTTCTGCCTGAGGTCCAACATATTGAGCGCAAGTATGCAGTGATGTTTTTCCTGCTTTTTTTGGTTTTGTTTATCCTTCTTTTTACGATTTTTGCCACTTACTCTCTCCGCCAACATCGGAGATTAGAGGAAGCCCAAAGCGTTATGGCTGATTTCTTGAATGGGAATACAGCGATACGTTTGGATGATCAAGACGAAGGAAGCCTTGCTAAACTTTTTACCTCGATCAATGTAATGGCGACTTCATTGACCTCTCATTTTGAGAAAGAGAAGCGAAATAAGGAATTCTTAAGGGATCTTATCTCTGACATTTCGCATCAGCTTAAAACTCCTCTCGCGGCACTGATGATGTATAACGAGATCATCCAGGAAGAAAAGACTGATAGTGTGGTCATCACAGAGTTCATCCGTAAAAGTGAAAATGAACTAAAACGGATTGAAAGCCTCATTCAGAATTTACTTAAACTGGCTAAAATGGACGCCGGTATGATTGAACTGGAAAAAAAGCCGCAAGAGCTCAAAAGCTTTCTGGATAAGTGTATCCAAAGCTTTCAAACCAGATCTGAGCTTGAACAAAAACAAATAACGGTGGACTGTACGGATGCCAGCGTTTTAAACGTTGACGAAGGTTGGCTGTTGGAGGCTGTCAGCAATATCATCAAAAATGCCTTGGATCATACCAAGGCTGAAGACACGATTCAGATCAGCTGTGAGGAAACACCTGTCATTACCCGGATCATGATCAAGGATACGGGCAGTGGGGTCTATCCCGAAGATATCCACCATATCTTTAAACGATTCTACCGAAGTCGTTACTCCAAGGATAAACAAGGGATTGGGATCGGTCTGACCTTAGCCAAAGCTATCATCGAAAAGCATGGGGGAACGGTCTGGGCCGAGAGTGAGCTGGGAAAAGGGACCACATTCTTTTTAACCTTTCCCAAGTTTGATTAGAGATATTTAAAACTATATAGATCTACCCTAAAAATAACTAACCCATTTTCATTCTTTGATGGTGTCTTTAGAGGCATGGGGGTCTAATTAGGCCGTGAATTGACATACAGCAATTTGGATTGGGCACCTACCTTACAAAATTGTAAGGTTTAATTCACGTCTTTGTAAGATGGAACTGATATCATCTCATTAAAACGAGTTAAATGAGGTGTTCATTTTGGAAATACTCACGACTAAGGATTTATCTAAAACTTACGGAACTGGTGAAACGAAAGTTGAAGCCCTAAAAAGTGTCAGCCTATCCGTATGCAAAGGGGAATTTGTGGCCATTGTCGGTCCTTCGGGCTCGGGAAAGAGTACGCTTCTCAATCTGCTTGGGGCCCTGGATTTTCCGACTTCGGGGAAGGTATTCCTGGATGGCAGAAACATCTTTTCCATGAAGGAAAAGGAACTTGCTGTATTCCGCAGACGTCACATCGGCTTTATCTTTCAAGCCTACAATCTGGTCCCTGAACTAAATGTAGAAGAAAACATTATCTTACCGTTGCTTTTGGATTATAAGAAACCAGATAAACACTATATTGATGAACTACTCCATATTTTGGGCTTGGCCGACCGTAAGTATCATCTCCCTAATCAGCTTTCAGGAGGGCAGCAACAAAGAGTCGCCATTGGAAGGGCTCTTGCTACGAAACCGTCGATCATTCTCGCTGATGAACCGACCGGAAATCTGGATAGCAAGAATAGCAAAGATGTGGTCAATCTGATGAAGCTCTCCGTGGAAAAGTACAAACAGACACTGATTATGATCACCCATAATGAGAACTACGCATCTTTTGCTGACAGGGTATTTCAGGTAGAAGACGGGAGCGTTACCGAGTTGGGAGGTAACAACCGATGAAAAGCTATCTGAATCTTGTCAATCGATATCTGTCTGTACATCAAAAGAAAACCAGATTAACCCTGATCAGTATCGCTATCTCAGTCACTCTGATCACGGGGATCTTCTCCATGCTTGAGGCTTTTTTGAAATTTGAAAAATTGCAGGTTATTCATGATTATGGCAATTACCATATACTGATTGTAAACGCTGCGCCTGAGGTCAGAGAGGCGATCAGCAACCGCCTGGATGTGAAGAATGCAGGAAGGTGGAAAGACCTCGGATCAGGCAGCATCAATAATCACCCGTGTGCTCTAGGAGCAGTAGAATCGAATATCGCCCCGAATTTCAACATTAGTGTGATTGAAGGTAATTACCCAGCAGCACCGAATGAGATCATGATGGAAGAATGGGCTTTGGAAAGGCTTGATCCTGAATTGAGCGTCGGTGACACAGTGGAAATTTCGCTTCCGGAGCAGGCACCTGGAAAATTCCTGATCAGTGGTATATACAATGATTTAGGTAATATGAAAGCCAAGGGGGTACCTGGTGTCTTAACATCAATGAGGTTGGCAGAGCAGGTTGCTCCTGATCTCAAAGAACTCTATGTCATCGAGTTTAAAGACAGGGTAAATATTAAGCAGGCTGAAATAGAGATTAAAAATACGTTTCAGATATCGGGTGATCGAATCGGCCACAACGAACGTCTGCTTGCAGTTATCGGGCAGAGCGATCATAAAGCTGCGGTCGGATTTTACACCATCGGAGGGGTTTTGTTTTTTATCGTACTGGTGGCCGGTGTTGTCATGATCTACAATACGTTAAACATTTCAGTCATGGAAAGAGTACGTCAGTTCGGACTTCTGAGGTGTATCGGAGCCTCACAATCCCAGATAGCAAAATTGGTCAAAAGAGAAGGATTGTATGTCACACTTGCGGCTATCCCCTTAGGGATAGGGGCCGGGTTATTGATGACTTTAGTCTGTTCGGCTATCCTTAAGTTTTTTAACCCCAGCCTATTTGGTCTGATGCCCCTGTTTACATTTAGTCTCTCCGGTATTACTGCGGGGATTGTTATCGGATTTTTAACCGTATTTATGGCGTCGATGCTGCCTGCAAGAAAAGCGGCCAGGGTATCTCCTCTCAATGCCGTTACTGGAAGTAATGAAATTATAATCTCCAAAGTAAGGAAAAAAGGATTTCTTACCAAAATACTACCGGTGGATATGGCCATGGGAGTAGGGAACGCTGTCGTTAAGAAAAAAACTCTGGTGCTGATGTCCTGCTCTATCGCTTTAAGTATAATAATGTTTTTTGGCTTTCAGGTGTTTGTAGACTTTATGCATACATCTATGAAGACCACTAAACCATACACCCCTGATATTACACTCATGTCCAAACAAGGTATCCAACAGGATGTTTCCCAGAGCGTCTCGGCTCTTCAGGGTGTCAAGAAGGTCTATGGTCGCATGTTTAGTTATGTTGATGCTACCTTTCAGGCCGAACGCCTGACGGATGAGTATATAGATATGGTGGGCGGTATTGAGATTCAAGATAATGGTTTGTTTATTCCTCCCGAAAAATCCTGGCTAATCTCCTATGATCAAAACCAACTCAAATGGGCTAAAGCAGATCTGATTAGCGGAGTGCTAGATGAAAAGAAACTCAATCAAGGTAACGGCATTATTGCCGTCGCCATTAACCTCAGGAAAAATGTTACATCAAGAACCGCAGACCTGCAATTAGGCGACAAAGTCTATGTTCAAACACCGACGGGTACAAAAAAACTCACCGTCATGGCAATCTTACGCTCGGCTCCTTTCAGTGATGACAACCTGAATATGGCGACATTCATCACCACTGAACAGCTCTTTACAGAGATAACCGGTGAAAGCGCCTTTAAGGTTATTGATGTCCAACTCAAGAACAAGGCAAATGAACAAGCGGTTAAAGAACTCAAGAATATTGCTGGCAACAATCTGGAATTCTTCGACTCCCGCCAGAAAAATGCAGAAATCAATCAGGCCTTTCTGACTATGGCTGTCTTTATTTACGGCTTTGTTGCAGTCATTGCGCTCATCAGCATTCTCAATATAATCAACACCATGAACACCAGCGTTGCCGCCAAAACCCGTTATCTGGGAGTCATGCGGGCCATAGGGATGTCCGGAAGTCAATTGAACAAAATGGTTGTGATTGAAGCCATCACTTATACTCTTACCGGTTATATCGTCGGATGTGTGCTGGGGGTTATCTTGCAAAGAATGTTGATCACCCAGTACCTTTCCACTTTCAAAGTGATTTGGCATTTTCCCTTAGTGGAGATCATTTGGATCCTGATATTGGCCTTAACTATAACGGCTTTTTCTGTGATCAGGCCATTACGGCGCGTAAAAGCCAAAGGTATATCTGACGTGATCAATACGTTGTAAGGATATCCTCAAAGTTTAGACAAAAGAGAATAAGAGGTAAGATCCTATCCGGCAAGTGTTAAAAAAGAGTGCCTAAGTTTGATATTCTATTTAAGTTTGATATTCTATTATAGTAAGTGCAATAGAGATAAGATGTTAATTCTCAATAAGATGTCAATACTCAAGTAGAAGGTATAAAATTCCCCTACAATAGTTAAATTCTTTAAAGTAAGGATATAGAAAACAAAAGTAATAGCGTACCCTCAGGTCCGCTATTACTTATATTCGAAGCACACATCCCTACGCTGCATCTCATTTAGACACCTCTGTCATCAAACAATCATTAATTCTGGTTATTGGTTACGGTTATTTTTTATCATAGCAATATCTTCGAACCTTTGTTAAGCGTTGTTAGCGAGACTTGTAATAATGCCAGTAATAAAGTATAACTATAACAGCGTATATAAAAGATGAATTAGCAATTTCTGAATAGTTTATTACGGCCTGACCAGGAAGGTATCTTTAAAGGTTTTCTAAAAAAAGTCTACAAGATACATAAAAGAAATTAAGATCATATACCAGAATAAAATATAAGAAAAGAGATAATGCAAAATGGAACTAGAAATTATTGTACTCGTGTGTTTCTTCGTTTTCTTGGCGGGCTTTATTGATTCTATCGCAGGAGGAGGAGGACTCATCTCTTTGCCGGCTTACATCGCCTCTGGGCTGCCGGTGCATATGGCCTTGGGGTGCAATAAGTTCTCTTCTGCCTTTGGCACGATTGTATCGTCCATCCGGTTCTGGAAAAATAAAAAAGTCCATATCAAAACCGTGGTTGTTTCGATCGCCTGTGCTTTGGTCGGGTCTGCAGCAGGGGCCAGGACAGTCCTCTATGTGGATGACTTTATTTTCAGGATCATTTTAATCATTATTATACCGATCGTAGCTGCTTTTGTTTTTTTGAAGAAAGATTTCGGCTTAGAAAATAAAGTTGACACCTTACACCAAGGGAAAGTGCTGATTATCTCAGGTCTTATTGGCTTGGGGATTGGTTTCTATGATGGTTTTCTGGGACCGGGAACGGGTACATTCCTTATTTTCAGCTACTCTTTATTACTGCATTTTGACTTGGTGACAGCTTCGGGAAATGCCAAGCTGGTTAATCTCTCGTCCAATATCGGAGCCCTTATTATGTTTATGATCCATGGACAAGTCTATTTTGAGTTGGCCGTCCCCGCCGCATTTTTTGGTGTAGCGGGAAACTTCATTGGTTCGGGTCTAGCCCTAAAGCGCGGAAGTAAAATAATTAAACCGGTATTCTTAATCGCCTTGGGATTACTTGTTCTAAATTTGATATTCAGTGTCATGGAAAATGTTTAGTATATAAAAATTCTTCAGCTGTATAAATGTTAAGAAAAATGTAATCGGTAAAAACTATCATCGGTTATTTCCTTTGTCGCTCAAATAATTTGTAATTGAATGGATGGTTCATATGGTTGACGTTAGAAATTGGAGAAAGAATACCATACTATTCTTAACAAGTCAGACGTTATCACTCTTTGGAACTTCTCTGGTTCAATATGCGATATTATGGTATATCACGTTGAACACCCAGTCTGGGGTCATGATGACGATCTCCGTTATTTGCGGGTTTTTACCGACGTTTTTCCTTTCTCCATTTGCCGGTGTCTGGGCTGACCGCTATAATCGAAAGCTCCTCATTATCTTATCGGACACAATGATTGCCTTTTCTACCTTAATCATGACTATTGTGTTTTTTATGGGACATGGCGAACTATGGCTTCTTTTTGTTATGTCTACGATCCGATCTTTAGGAATGGGAATCCAGACCCCGGCTGTAGGTGCTTTGCTTCCCCAAATCGTACCACAGGATAAGCTAACTCAAGTTAATGGGATCAATGGCAGTATTCAGTCGATGATGATGTTGATCTCACCGGTGGTCAGTGGGGCATTACTGACCTTTGCCAGTATTGAGGCCATTTTTCTTATTGATGTCCTGACCGCAGCAATTGCGGTGGTGGTTCTGCTCCTGTTTTTGCAGGTGCCTGTCCATGCCAAGGCCCTGGAGCGACAAGGCGTTAACTACTTTGGTGATATGCAAGAAGGAATTTGTTACATTCGCAATCATGAATATGTGAGGAAGTTTTTAACCTATTGTGCATTCTTTTTATTCTTCGCAGCACCGGCCGCTTTTTTGACACCTCTTCAGGTTACACGTACTTTTGGAAATGATGTCTGGCGATTGACAGTGGTCGAAATTGCTTTTTCATTGGGGATGCTGGCAGGGGGGATACTCATGACTTCCTGGGGTGGTTTTAAGAACAGGGTTCATACCATGACGCTTGCTGCATTGTTATTTGGAATAAGTACTATTGCCCTTGGTATAGTACCCTTTTTTTGGATCTATTTACTGTTTATGAGTATCGCCGGTGTTGCTATTCCATTGTTCAATATTCCATCAACTGTTCTTCTACAGGAAAAAGTTGAAGAAAACTTCCTGGGGAGGGTCTTTGGTGTTCTGGCAATGATCTCGAGTTCTATGATGCCACTGGGTATGCTGGTATTCGGACCGGTTGCAGATATCATAACGATTGAATGGCTTTTAATCGGAACCGGAGTTCTGCTTTTCTTACAGGGATTTTCCCTGATCGGAAACAGGGCGCTTCTTCAGGCCGGAAAGCCTATTGCAGATCTTGAATAATGATTAAAACCATAGATTTTCCTCACTTTAACCGATATAATGTTGAACTAGCTGACATAACAGATATTAATCAAAGGTATCAACTTGCGGAGGAGACAATGAGTATAAGAATCGTAACAGATAATGGTTTAGATCTGTTGAAAAAAACTGCTGTAATTAACCAAATTGAGATCGTCCCTTTAAAAGTTCAGTTTGGAGAAGAGGTTTTTGTTGATGGCGTGGAAATCAACCATGATTTCTTTTATAAGAAGATGGCTGAGTCTGAACATATCCCCAAAACCGGATTGCCATCTCCGCAAGACTTTGTCAATGCTTTTCAGAAAATCGGCGTGGATCATGAGATCATTTGTATCACCATTTCGGCTGTAACGAGCGGTACAAATCAAAGTGCCCATCTGGCTAAAGAAATGCTTCCTGATTACACTATCGATATTATTGACTCCATGAATATCAGCATGTCTACAAGAATGTTAGCATTAGAAGCCAGCAAAATGGCCAGTGAAGGTAAGGGTAGGCTAGAGATAATTGACACCATAACCTAGGAGTGTTACTAGAATGAAGCAACGAGCAAAAAGATTATATCTTAATGCTCGTTCTTTTTGATCAGTCCTAATTCTCATACAATTGAATTGCAATTGCATTAACCAATGTTTCGGCAAATACCCAATGGCCGCTGGCTTAATTAAAAGGTTAGGGCTTTGGATAGAGGGGCTGATGATTACCTAACGAAACCGATTGGGATGGCAGAACTTCTAGCCAGGTTAAGAGTTGCTTTACGTCACTATGAACGAATAACTCATCAAGGCGGTAACGGTCTCATCTATTCCGTGTTGGGGACCTGGAGATAGACTTTATGAGAAGAACGGTTACTCTTGGGCACGAAGAAGTACACCTAACTCCTATCGAATATCGAATACTGGCACTGATGACCAAACATGCTGGGAAAGTCCTAACCCATAATTATATAGTTAAAGAAATCTGGGGACCAACAACAGGTTATGAAACACAATCACTTCGTGTGTTTATGGCTAATATCAGAAGGAAAATTGAAAAAGATCCGACACTACCTCGATATATCTTAACCGAGGTAGGAGTGGGTTATCGATTGGTCGATGAGTAGAATCCTTTTCGCTAAATCAAAAAATTAAACATAAAATTGGATGGAATAAAATGAATGATATATTTAAATTGAATCCAGATTCGCACTTGCCAAATGATAAGAGGAAACTATCTCCTCCCCAGATACTGGCCATGGGTTTTATCGCTGTTATTTTCTCTGGAGCAGTACTCCTTAGCCTATCCATTTCAACTTCAGACGGTATGTGTTACCGGGTTAGTCGTGGTGGATACAGGGTCAGTATTTTCGGTTTTTGGACAAATGGTAATTCTTGTTTTGATCCAAATCGGAGGACTTGGTTTTATGACCTTTGCAACTTTTTTCGCTATTCTATTAGGTAAGAAGATTAACCTTAAGGAAAGAATGATCCTGCAAGAGGCCTATAATCAGTCTACCTTGGAAGGCATAGTCCGGCTGGCAAAGTATATCTTCTTGGCAGCCTTTCTCATCGAAGGTATCGCGGTTCTGATCCTTACCGTTAGATGGTCTTTCTATTTTGATTTTTGGAAAGCTTTTTACTTTGCTTTATTTCATACAGTATCTGCCTTTAATAATGCAGGCTTTGATCTTTTTGGCAATAGCCTTATGCGGTTTCAGAGTGACTCCATTATCAACTCTACCGTTATGATCTTGATCGTACTGGGAGGGATTGGATTTTCAGTACTATCTGATGTTTATTCCAACAGGGGAAGGAGAATTAGCCTTCATTCATGGATTGTCCTGAGAACGACTGGTATCCTCATTGTGACAGGAGCATTATTATTCTTTTTACTGGAATGGAATAATCCAGGCTCAATCGGAGGTCTTGGAGCCAAGGGTAAGATTCTCTCTTCCCTATTTCAATCCATAACACCTCGGACCGCTGGATTTAATACGGTTGATATCTCTTCTTTGAAAGATACAACGAAACTGTTACTGATGATTCTTATGTTCATTGGTGCTTCTCCTGGTTCAGCCGGAGGCGGGATAAAAACAACGACATTCGTTGCTGTTTGGCTTTCCACCTTCAGTATGCTTAGAAACAAGTGTCAGATTACGGTTCATGAAAGATCAATTCCGAGAGAGATTACACAGAAAGCTGTTGCTATCTCAACCTTAGCAATCATGTGGATTGTCCTGATTACCGGGTTATTAACCATAACTGAGGACGCAGAATTTATGATATTACTTTTTGAGACAATATCAGCCTTCGGCACAGTTGGATTGTCTTTGGGAGTAACTGCCAGCTTAACATCCATTGGGAAGATTTTAATCATTACTACGATGTTCATCGGTAGGGTGGGATTGCTCACGATCGCTTATGCCATAGGTAAGGGAAGTAATCATAGTCATCAAGCCAAGTATCCCGAATCAAAAATAATGGTCGGTTAGGAGTAAGGAAATGAAGAAAGAAAGAAAAGAGAAAGCCGCGTATTACTACACAGCTTTCTCTTTTTATTTGGTTCTATATAGAAATGGTATATCCTTCTTGTTTGCTTTCGTACTATTAAAATACTTGCTACAAAAAATAACGACCCCTGTCCCCAGAAGGTCGTTTACCAGTTAAATAGCGGTTTATTTAAATAGTTTATAGTTGGCAACACTTACATCATCGGAGAAACTGATTGTTTGAAACGCAGCACTATATAATACATTTTCATTATCACAGATCTCAGTTTTCAAAACTACTCCAGTATCTTTATCTACCCAGAATCTATGGCAATTCCCTAGTTTTGCATTGCTTAAGTCGACATTTAAAACTGTTACATCTCGACCTAAAAAGTTTTCGTCTCCAACAATGGTTAATTTGCCACTACGGAATACCCCTTCAAACATTTCAGGATGAATTAATTCATTTACTCCTCCTATAGGGTAAAACGTACCATTGTAATCAGGAACAATTTCATCATCTTGGATATTTGTCGGTTTTGGCCTTTTTTTGATAGGTTCTGAAGAACTAATATTGCTTGTTACCGAATCTTTCGTTTGAACAACACTGCCATCATTGACAGCTATCTGAACGATATCCGGTTGATTGATATTGGGCGTATATTCAATTTTAAACTTATCAGGTTGAGAAATCCATAACTTAACTTCCGACTGAGTGTCATCGATGTTTTTCACAAGAATAGTACCACTTAAACTTTTATAATTAGCATTTGCTTTAAAGATTTTATTTTTCATTATTGGAATTTCTTTGAGCTCGTTACGTGTTGAAGTAAACTCAGGTGATTTAGAATTTACGGCTTGGAGGGTTGATGGAGCAAAAAAGCCTGTATTGTAAGTAATAAGCGCCGATAGGCCACAAACCGATATGATGATTAAGATTGGAAATATTTTTTTCTTTTTCATTTATGTCCCTCTCTCTAATTTACATATTTAGCTTCATCAAAACCCACAATCCCACTGGACAATCCGATGGTGGATACAAAGATATTGTTTGCGTCAGTGGTTGTAGAGGTTACATAATAGTGACTTCTTAAATAAAAGCCCTGTTATTTTCATTAGTATTATTCTAATAAACCAAAAAAAAGACTAACATAAAAAGGGGAAAGCTGCGTATTGCTACACAGCTTTCTCTTTTTATTAGGACTTTGGGGGGATGGTTCGTAATAACCCTTGGCAATTTTCTCGGTATCCCAGAGACGTTGACTTTGACGGTTCGTTCCTTTGACGCCCGTATCTTTTTTCTTACTCATTTTATCACCCAAATCTATTATGAGCGTTCCATTTTTCGATTATTCCAGCGCTTTGTGGTATATTGTGGTTAGCGTTGTTGTATACAAAGAAATGCTTTTTACAAAAATCATATTTAAGAAGCATTAAAATAGAAGACGCATTAAGAAGAGACGTAAATAAAAATATATAGATATGAGATGGGCGACGGTAATCAAAATTCATCAAGGAGGATATTAAATGGAAGATGTAAGCGTAAACATCAGCGCAATTGCAAATGAAATCCAAAGGATATTTTCTTTACAACAGCACAACAGTCAGCATATTGGCTTAACATCGTACCAAGAGAGGATCGAAAAGTTGAGAAAACTTCAAGATCTGATTCTCCGGAATCGAGAACAAATCAAAGATGCGGTCTATCGTGACTTTAAAAAGGCCCCGCAAGAGGTCGATCTGACCGAAATTTATACCTTGGTCTCCGAGATCAAGTATACCATCAAACATCTCAAATCGTGGATGAAACCAAGGAGGGTCAGTAACACCATCGCTACTCTGGGGGCAAGGAGTAAAGTTATTTATCAGCCCAAGGGAGTTTGTCTGATCCTTTCGCCCTGGAATTATCCATTTCAACTCTCCCTGGGCCCTCTGATCTCAGCCATTGCAGCGGGAAACTGTGTGATGATGAAACCATCGGAGTTTAGTCCCCATACGTCCGACTTGATTAAGTTACTGTTACATAGAGTCTTTAAAGAGGATGAAGTTCGTGTTTTTGAAGGGGATCATACGGTTGCTCAGCTACTTTTAAAACTTCCCTTCAACCATATCTATTTTACCGGAAGCTCCCAGGTAGGTAAGATTATCATGGCAGAAGCAGCTAAACATCTCGCTTCAGTGACCCTGGAACTGGGGGGCAAATCTCCTGTCATTATCGATCAAAACGCTGACCTTGACGTAGCAGCCCGAAGAATCATATGGGGAAAACTGATCAATGCCGGACAGACCTGTATCGCCCCGGATTATGTCCTCGTCCCGAAGATTCAAAAAGAAGCGTTTCTTAACAAAGCCATCCAGGCAGTTCAGGAACTCTACGGGCCTATCGAAGGCATGATCGATAACCCCGATTATTGCAGAATTATTAGTTCACGCCATTTTCAACGAATTAAGGCACTTCTGGAAGGATCAGTCCATCAAGGTGCCCAGGTAGTCTTGGGAGGAGTAACAAAGGAAGAAGACCATTATATTTCGCCAACCATTATAGGTGCTGTACCACTTGATAGTGCTATCATGTAGGAGGAGATCTTTGGGCCACTTCTACCAGTCGTTACGTACGAAGAAGAACAGGAGATTTTAGACATTATCTATGCGAGGCCTCGTCCTTTGGTCTTATATATCTTCAGTCCACGGGAATCATTCATTCAACGTATGATCGAGAATACGCATTCCGGTGATGTGGTCATAAATGATGTAGTCACCCATTACGCCAATGTAAAGCTTCCTTTTGGAGGCGTCAATAACAGCGGGATTGGGAAGGCTCATGGGATGTATGGATTTATGGAATTTTCCCATCTCAGATCGGTGATGAAACAGTGGAGGTATACATCGACCAGTATGTTTTATCCTCCTTATAATCAAAGGATCAATAAGTTGATCAGTATTATACTAAAACTATCTTCAGCTAGTTGATAGCGTAATCCTGGTTAAAGTTCGGGGGTAATTATGATAGATTTAAATCAACTTATGATGGATGTAAAGAACTGGGTAAAAGAAGTCGGTCAGTTACAGAGGCAAAATCTTGGTAAAGAGAATCTGTTTGTTGAAACAAAATCTTCAGAAGTAGATCTGGTGACAGAAGTTGATAAAATATCAGAAGAGTACTTTCTGAAAGCTATCCGGGAAAAATATCCTGATCATGGTATTCTGTCTGAAGAATCCGGTGAAAGTGATAACTTAGATTCAGATTATCGTTGGATCATTGATCCCTTAGATGGAACGACTAACTACGCACAGGGATTACCGATTTTTGCGATATCCGTTGCCCTTCGGTATAAAGGCGAAACGGTTTTAGGTGTGGTTTACGTGCCCATGCTCGACCTCTTATTTAAGGCGATCCGAGGGCAACAAGCCTATGTCAATGGCAAAAGGATAACCGTAGGAGTTAAAAATAACCCCAAAGAATGTCTTTTGGCCACGGGGTTCCCCTATGACCAGGCTCAGATGAAAGACAATAACACCAATTACTTTTCCCATTTCGTTCCGAGAGCAAGGGGCATCAGACGTTTTGGCTCGGCCGCTTATGATCTGGCCAATGTAGCTGCCGGAACCTTAGACGGATATTGGGAGCTTAACTTGAGCCTATGGGATGTAGCAGCGGGTATCCTCCTGGTTGAGGAGGCAGGGGGTAAAGTGATTCTGCTTAAAGAGAAAAGGGGAATATCACTGATAGCGGCCAATGAGACCATTTCTCAGTATATTTATCATGAAATGCGGTCTTTAAATGGTCTGGAACAGATATAAACGATAAAGTGAAACAGGAGAGAAAAATGGCTGGTAGAAATGGGATTGTGAACATGAATTACGTTATTGTTTCTGTAGTCCTCGCTTGTCTTGTAGGCTGGTATTTCGTCTGGACATTTGTGAAAGCCGGTGAGGGCAAGATGGGTACTCCGTATGAGAAGATAACCCCTCAACAAGCCAAGGAGAAATTAGCTCAGGGAGAAGATGTCATATTACTGGATGTCAGGACCAAGGAAGAATATCTGAGCAAACATATTCCGCAAAGTACACTCGTACCATTGAACGTCCTGGAAAAAGAAGCACTTCAACGTTTCCCGGATAAGGAACAAGAAATTATTGTCTACTGCCGAAGTGGCAATCGGAGTACTACAGCTTCCAAGATTTTAACCAAACTGGGGTATTCCCATGTGTACAATCTTGGAGGGATCAATCAGTGGCCCTATGAAATAGAAAGTGGTCAATAACAATTAATCAAAACAGGAAGTTTTAAAAAGTGGTTTTGAAAAACTCTGTACATTTTTCCAACCCGAATGTATAATTATTTTTGGAACTTTCGTTCCGGGTTATCAACAATTTAATCGAGGCTAGGGGTGCCGCAAGGCTGAGAGAGACTTAGAGTCTCAACTCTTTGAACCTGATGTAGTTAGTACTACCGTAGGGAAAGCATATCATGCTGTTTGCTAAGAGGCTTATCCGTTACGGATAAGCCTCAAATTATTTAGGGGGTTAAATGATGGATCAATTAACAATCGGCGGGGTAAAACTGAATAGCAGACTTTTTGTAGGAACAGGCAAATATTCCTCCAACTCTCTTATACCTGGGGTTATAGAGAAATCAGGGGCACAGGTGATAACGGTAGCTTTGAGAAGGATAGATTTTGAATCAGAAAATGAAAATATGCTTAATTACATACCCAAGAGCTGCATTTTGATGCCCAATACTTCCGGAGCAAGAAATGCCGAAGAGGCCGTGAGAATTGCACGCCTGGCCAGAGCTTCAGGGTGTGGCGACTGGATTAAGATCGAAGTCATTTCTGACAACAAATATCTGCTTCCAGATAACCACGAAACCATTAAAGCTTCTGAAATTTTAGTTAAAGAAGGATTCACTGTTCTTCCTTATATGAGCCCTGATCTAATGAGTGCCAAAAGGTTAAGGGATGTTGGTGTGGCTGCTGTGATGCCTTTAGGTGCCCCAATTGGTACCAACAAAGGGCTAAAAACCAAGGAGTTAGTCAAAATTCTGATTGAGGAAATTGACCTCCCCATCATCGTTGATGCGGGTATCGGTAAACCTTCCGAGGCTGCCGAAGCGATGGAGCTAGGGGCTGCGGCAGTTCTGGTTAATACAGCTATCGCCACAGCCGGAGCTCCGATTTTGATGGCAGAGGCATTTGCTCTGGCAGTACAAGCCGGGAGAAAGGCTTTCCTGGCTGGAACGGGAGCAGTTCAGGACTTCGCTGAAGCTTCTTCGCCTTTAACAGGCTTCCTTAATGGTTAAAAAAGATATCCTGTGTAGAGTTAAATGTGTTTCAGTAGCATGAATATGACTAATCTGCTCTAGGTCGGTCATAACAGAAAGTGCGAAAATGAATAATAGGCGGATTTTGATATCTACTAGCCCTGAGGAGGTTTATGGGATATGAGTTTTTATAACGTTTATAAGCAATACAAGGACTTTGACTTTAATTATTTCATTACCAGGATAGATGATGCTGCAATACAACGGGTTTTAGCTAAAGACTATTTAAGCCCAACAGACTTTTTGACTCTTTTAGCACCGGCTGCTGGTCAATATCTTGAGACGATGGCTCAAAAAGCAAGGGAGATGACCCATCGTCATTTTGGGAAAGTGATCTTTCTTTATGCTCCGCTATATCTGGGAAACTATTGTGTTAATCGCTGCGCCTATTGTGGTTTTAACATCGAGAACAGTATTTCCAGGAAGGTACTGACCCTTGACGAAGTTGCCAATGAGGCCAGGAATATAGCTAATAAAGGGATACGCCATATACTCATTCTGACAGGAGAATCGCGAAAGCATACTCCAGTCTCCTATATCAGGGATTGTGTTGAAGTATTAAAACAGTACTTCACCTCCATCTCCATCGAAATCTATCCACTGGAAACAGAAGAATATGCTGAGCTTATTCGTGCAGGAGTAGACGGGCTAACCGTATATCAGGAAGTCTATGACGAGGACGTATATGATGAAGTGCATTTGTCAGGACCAAAGAAAGATTACCGTTACAGGCTTGATGCACCTGAGAGAGGCTGTCAGGCCGGCATGAGAAATGTCAACATTGGTTCCCTCCTGGGATTAAGTGATTGGCGTAAAGAAGCATTCTTTACAGGTCTGCATGCTGATTATCTTCAAAATACCTACCTTGATACAGAGATCAGCTTATCAGTTCCCCGGCTCAGACCCCACGCCGGAAGCTTCATGCCTAAGAGTGAAGTGGATGATCAAAGCTTGGTTCAGATCCTACTCGCCTTCCGACTTTTCTTGCCCAGGTCGGGGATAACCATTTCCACCAGAGAAAGACAAGAACTGAGAGATAATCTGATCGGCTTAGGTATCACCCGAATGTCAGCAGGATCTGCAACAGAGGTCGGAGGCTATTCTTCAGAGGAAAAGAGCGAAGCTCAGTTTAAAGTATCCGATGACCGGAGTGTTCAGGAGATCACCAATTTGATTTATAGTAAGGGTTACCAACCTGTATTTAAAGATTGGCAGACCCTGTAATCTGGAATTTTTTAAGTCATTGTTTCTAAAAGGATATAAAGGATGAGGAGGATGACATAGGATGACCCTTGAAAAAACGAAAAAGTTAAATATTCTTGATACGGATATCTATGGCATTACGGCTGAGGAACATTCTTTGGGAAGAAGCAATATCGAAGTGGTCACCCGGATGGTTCAGGCTGGAGTAAAAATTATTCAGTACAGAGAAAAAGATAAAAACATGCTCGAAAAATATCGGGAGTGTATAGAGCTTAGAAAAATAACGGCGGATGCAGGGGCTATTTTTATCGTCAATGACAGTATAGACCTTGCTTTGAGTATAGAGGCCGATGGTGTCCATGTCGGACAGGATGACCTGCCTTATGAGGTTGTCAGGCAGCTTGTCGGGGAGAAAATGATTATTGGTTTATCTACGCATTCCCCCCAGCA
>CAYZDF010000047.1:0-21543 GCA_964477085.1 uncultured Gracilibacteraceae bacterium
GGCAAGAATACCGATACCCTGCTTATCCGAACCAACGCCAGGTTAAAACTTAATCTGTCCAGGAGAACAGTCTTATTAGATGACAAAGAGATTAACACACTCACAGCTAAAGAATTTGATATCCTGCTGTTACTGGCTAAGCATCCAGGCAAAGTTTATACCAGGGAAGATTTAATCAGCATGGTCTGGGGATATGATTATGCCGGTGAAGACCGAACCGTAGATGTACATATCCGGCGGCTCAGAGATAAAATCGAACCGGACCCCTCTCACCCACAATTTATCCAAACCAAGTGGGGCATCGGCTATTTTTTCCGACCGGAGAACACCCTATGAATATCAAATTGGGCAGTAAAATCGGTTTAACCTATCTTTTAATTATTTTTACCACCATGGCCGCTTTTGGTTACCTAGCCCTGTTAGATATTGAACAATCTTTGATCAATGAGAGAAAAAACGTCCTTTTGAGCTATGCTAACATCATTGCTGAAAAGTCTTCGCCCTATCTTGGTGAGCAAAACACTGCCTATTTAAATTATTTGGCTGAAGACTTCGGCGAAAATATCGGTCACCGCATCCTGATCTTTGATACTGCCAGTACCGTACTCGGCGATTCGTCCGGTGAGTCCCGTGGGCAAGAGCTAATAATACCCCTTGTAACTGCCTCTCTGAGAGGAGAAAGCGTATCGCAAACGAATAGCTATCCTGAATACGGCGACCTCCTATACCTGGCAGTACCGGTAGCCTCAGGCAAGCAAATCATTGGCGCTGTTTTTATTTCGGCTGATATCAATGATATCAGCGAGCGTCTGGACCAGACCAGAACCAGGCTGCTGGCAGCCGCCTCAGGCAGCGCTGTCCTCGCTTTTCTACTCAGCTTGCTGCTGGCCAGAATAATAACGGTGCCTATAGGCAGGTTAACCCAGGCTGCAAAGAAAATGTCTGAGGGTGATTATGGTTATAAGGTTGCGATCCAAAGCCGCGATGAACTTGGGCTATTAGCCAACTCTTTTAATGAAATGAGTGAAAAAATCGAGAAGGAAGATGAGATACGACGGCAATTTATTGCCAATGCCTCCCATGAATTGAAATCCCCGGTGGCAGCTTTGAAAGTGCTGGTGGAATCCCTCTTGATTAAACATACGGAATCTAAGGAAGAAACTTTGGAATTCCTGAAAGATATTGACGGGCAGCTGGACAGGTTAAGCAGACTCGTAAATGATCTTCTGTTGCTGAGTAAAATTGAAAAAAATAAAGCCTACCTTAACATAGAGCCTGTGATAATCGGTCATCTGCTTGCTGAGATTAAAGAAAGCCTCCTGCCATTGGCAGCTCACAAACAGATTGATTTAATCGTAAATGCTAATGAGCATATTACCTGGCCGGCCGACAGGGATATGTTATACAGAGCTGTATACAATCTGGTGAACAACGCGATAAAATATTCTCCTATTAATAAGGAAGTGCTGATAGATTATACAGTCAGTCAAGAAAAACTCAGCATTTTGGTTTCGGATCAGGGGATTGGCATCGCTCCGGAACATCTGGAAAAAGTATTTACTCGTTTTTACCGGATAAACCAGGCAAGAGAACGGGCATCAGGCGGTACCGGTTTAGGCTTATCCATCGTAAAAGAAATAATCAATCTACATGGTGGCATTGTTTCTGTATCAAGCGTTCCTGGTCAGGGCAGTCAATTTATAATTGTTTTACCAAATGCTAAATAGTTTAAATTTCTGCCTGTTTCAAGGAATATTTAATACTTTCTTAACATTTTGTCATAAAACTGAAATCCTCATTTGCTATACTTCTTTTAAAGACAGCCGATATTATGAAAGGAGAATCTGAATGAAGAAGTTGATAGTTTTCCCACTCGTACTCATATTGATCTTAAGTCTAGCCGGTTGTACTGTTAATCTGGGACATAATAAGTCACCTAACAATGATCCGGCAGTAGATCCCAAGCCAAGTCAGGATAAGGTTTCTTTTACTCTTTATTTTGGTGACCAACAGGCTATGTATCTCAAAGGAGAGGAAAGAACCGTCACGAAAAACGGAAATCTCGCGGAGTTAATGGTTAATGAACTTATCAAAGGCCCTCAAAGCAAAGACTCTGTGGTAACGATCCCAAAAGAAACAAAATTATTATCCCTGGAAATAACCGGCGGAGTGGCCTACGTCAACTTTAGCAAAGAAATAAAAACCAACCACTGGGGTGGCAGCGCCGGTGAGACAATGACTGTTTTCTCTGTAGTTAACACTCTGACTCAGCTGCAGGAAATCAATAAAGTACAGTTTCTCATCGAGGGTGAAAAGCAAGAAGCTATCTGGGGCCACACCTATACCCTGGAGCCAATTGAACCCAATCTAAATCTTATCGCACCGGCTGCAGATCAACCTGGACAGCCTGAACCCACAAAAGAGGAAGATCAGGCAAAACCGGGTGATTATTTCCCGCTAACCCAAGGCAGTACCTGGCAGTACCTTGGTGAAGGCAACGAGTATGCATCTTTCAGTAGAGAAGTAATGTATGTTGAAGGCAATAAGAGCCAAATCAAAGAAGATAATGGCGGAACGGTCAGTACTTCAGTCTACCAAATAACTCCTAACGCAGCGACCCGGGTGTATTTTAAAGGTGAGGACTATGAACAGGCAAACATCCTTAAGCAGCCCGGTAACCAGAATATCGCCATTCTCAAGGCACCGATCAAGCCAGGTGCCAAGTGGACAGCCGGAAACTCCACCAGAGAGATCGTCGATATCACCGCATCGGTCAACACACCGGCAGGAAAATTTGACAATTGCATTAAAGTAAAAATAACTGAAAATCAGTCTACCTGGTACGAATACTATAAGAAGGGTATTGGTCTTGTTAAAAGAGAATTCTTGTTGGAAAACGATCAAATATCCTCAATCCTGGCCAGTTACACGATAAAATAAAAAAGCGCACTGCGCTTTTTTTGTCTAACGATTAGAATTGCCCCTTTAGATTTAGCATTAAATACGGCAATCCGATTCCATGTCAGTATGTAGTATTGTCTTTGTGACATCTGCCGACGATCGATCAATTCAGTCAGGTTCAGCCTTTAGAAGTCGTATGCAAGCCCGGACTCAGGAACGTATTGATTCAATATTAGACAAGGTTCTCATCGAATTTTTACATTTGTCTTAGTCCTAATAATGAATCATAATGAATATACTTTGATGGCAAATAAATTTACCTTGTCAAATGTTAGTTTCTATAGTATTATTAAGATTCTGCAAAGGAGGTGTGCATTTGAGTAAGAAAATAAATATTATTATTGAAGAAATTCTCGCTTCAGTTGGGCTTGAATCTATAAAAGCTTCTGAACCAAAGAATGTCCTCAAAAAAATCTCCTAAAAAGGCGCGTGATGAAAATTGATGCTAATTTCATATAACCTTAAGTGAGTGAAAACGAGTTCCCAATTAAAAATAAGGAGCTCGTTTTTTGTATATATTATGATATGTCTAGTTAAATCGTCAATTTGGATATTACCCTGCCGCCACATCCCGTTTTTTCAGCCATACCACGGCAAACACCATGCCGATTACCAGATAGACAAGACTGCTCAGGACAAACTCTTCCGTTCTGCACTGCATGGGACCTCCGGGATGATTGGCCCGCATACCCAGGCACAACAGAGAATACGGGAACCACACGCCGTAGCCTTTGGCCAGTGCCGCCAGTCCCGCCACACCTCCGATCAGCGCCATTCCAACAGGGATGGCAAAACTGCGGATCACCAGCGACAGGCAAAGCTGGATCGCACAGATCACGATCCCGCCGGCGGCACCCCACAGAAGCCAGACCGGAAGCTCCGGTGGGACCGGAACTGTCAGTCCGCAAAGCTTGCCCGAAATCACAAACAGGATACCGGTCCAAAGCTGGGTCAGAAGCACCATGGCGGTAGCCATGACAAGCTTGGAGAGATAAAGGTGAACAATCGGCACGGGCACCGTCATGATAGCATACCAATTGTGGTTGGTATGCTCCAGGCGCCACAGGTAGGAGCAATAAACACCGATGATCGCAGGGAGAAAGAAATAACAGGTGAAAAGTGTATGCTGGGTCCACAGGCTGTACCACTGCTCCTGCAGAATCTCGACATTTTGCAGATAATTAAAGGTACCCATGACGGCGGGCAGGATGGGCAAAATAAAAAAAGCAAGCCAGACCGGGCTATGCTGAAGCTTCATCCGTTCGGCCCGAAGCGTTCGCATCAACATGGTTCACATCTCCTTTCGTATAAACAGGGTACGGCCAATGAGATAGATTACACAGAACAGGACGGCTAACGTAATAAACCCGGTCCAATCCAGCGGCGTATAATAAAAATCCGTAGTACGCGTGGCTCTGTCACAGTTCATACCCACCAGTATCAGTACGCCGTAATATCCCCAGAGCAGAAACCGTTCCAGGCTTTGTGGAAAATACAGGCTGAAAAGGCCGGCGAAGCTACCGATAATGCCTAATGTCAGCGCAACCATCTGGTTTTTAAAGAGCAGCGACAGCGTCTGCTGCAGCACTAAAATCGTCAAGTTTACCGCTGTAGTGAAAAGGAAATAATAAAGCAGCTTGACAAGCGGCGGGTTCCCTTCGAACCCAGACGTATACCCCACGACGACAATTACAACGAGCTGGCAAAGAACGGCGGCAAGCATATACAGAGCGCCACATAAGAATTTGGCTGCAAACAAGCGCCGGGCGGACATCACCGTGTTGAGAAGCTTCAGTGTCTGCCCCTTGTGCTCGATATCGCAGAGTCTCGATGCCACCACAGCCGCGATGACCGGCATCATGATGGCATTGAGCAGCGGAAACTGGAAGAGAAAGTACATCCAGCCCTGAGCAAGGTCGTGGGCATCCATTCTCCCGATTCCCCAAAGCGACCAGAGTATCTGCACCAAAACCAGGGCGGCCACAATCAGCCAAACCCTTCGGCGACGAATTTTGAGAAATTCCAAGACCAGTGCTTTGCTCATAAGCTCACCGCCGTTCCGGTCAGCTCCAGGAAAATATCCTCCAGGCTCTTGCGCCGTTCTTCGATGCGTACCACAGGGATGTTTCTGTCAAAAAGCCGGGAGACACAGCCGGCAAGATCGTTGTCGGCAAGCTTGGGCAGCAAAAGGTAGCCCTCCTGTATCCGGCAGGGAACACCCTGATCTTCGAGTATTTTTACGGCCGCGTCGTTATGGAGCGTACGAACGGCGATGCCGGGCCTGCTCCTTTGATGAAGGGTTGCTAAACTATCCTGAAAAACAAGCTCGCCCCGGCTGATGATTCCCACCCTGGTCGCCAGCTGATCGATCTCGCTGAGCAGGTGGCTTGAGACCATCACCGTCATTCCGTACTGCTGCGGCAAGGCGCGAATCAGCTCGCGCATCTCTTGGATACCAGCCGGGTCAAGGCCGTTTGTCGGTTCGTCCAGGATCAAAAGCCTAGGGTTGCCCAGCAGCGCGCAGGCAAGCCCAAGACGCTGCTTCATGCCCATGGAGTACTGCCCCACCTTTTTATCCTTCTGCTTTTCCAAGCGCACGATTTTCAGCACCCTGTCGATGTCCTTTGCCGGTAAGCCTTTAAGCGTGCTGATCACCCGCAGATTTTCCGCACCGGTCAGGTGCCCGTAATAGCTGGGCGATTCTATAAGCGAGCCCACGTCTTTAAGAATAGAAAGACGGTTGTGGCTGTTTACCTGTCTGCCAAATACGGTGATGGTTCCGGCTGTCGGCCTTGTCAATCCCAATATCATTTTCATGGTGGTAGACTTGCCGGCGCCGTTCGGTCCCAGAAAACCGTAGACAACCCCCTCCGGCACCGAGATGTCCAAATCCTTCACGCGCAGCACCTTTCCGTAGCGCTTGCAAAGGCCGGATGTTGCGATCATATCAGACATTTTGATGTCCCCCTTTACACTAGGCTGGAAACATCATAGCAGGATTATCTTACATCAGCCTGTACCTAACCTTACATTTACCTTAAGCTTAAGGATACGCATCCAATTTTTTCTGCATTTGCGTTATAATAAGCGTGGTGATGAACAATGAACGATATTTTTGACTGCAGGCTCTTAATCGTGGACGACGAGCCGGAGCTGCGCAGGATGGTCAGCGATATCCTGAGGCGGGATGGTTTCCGCAAGATCCTTACCGCAGCCGACTGCCAGGAGGCGCGCCGGCTCTTGGCGCATGAGAAGCCGGACGGTGTGATCCTGGATGTATCCCTGCCGGACGGGGACGGCTTTACCTTACTGCGCGAATTCCGCGCTCTATCGGCTGTTCCGGTATTTTTTCTTTCAGCACGCGACGAGGATGAAAACCGTCTGCTTGGTTTGGGGCTCGGCGCGGACGATTATATTACCAAGCCGTTTTTGCCCCGCGAATTGATACTGAGACTTCGTGCGGTGTTGAGTCGCGCCTATTTCCCGGTCATTCTCCAACAGACGGAAAGGCCGGTTTTCCGCCTGGGCCAAACAGTAATAGACTTAAACAAAGGCACGGTATCAAAAGAAGCAGGCTGCTTTACGCTCACCGCCAAGGAATTCACTTTGCTGGAGAAATTATATGAAAATCGGGAAAAAATCGTAACCGGTGACAGCCTGTGCCGGGCGACCTGGGGAGACGACCTCTATGGGTATGAAAATACACTGATGGTGCACATTCGGCGCCTGCGCGAGAAGATCGAACCCGAACCCTCGGCTCCCCATTACCTGATCACGGTACGCGGCCTCGGTTATAAGCTGACGGGGGTGGAAGATAAGTGAAAAGCATGATGAAAATCCTGACCCGCTATGTACTTTCCGCAGCCGGGGTCACGTTGATTTTGCTTGTCATTAATTTCACTGTGCTGGCAGCATGGACAGTTCAGTCTGGCAAAATCGTCCAGAAAGACTACAGTGTTTCCCAGCTTGCTGGGGCCTTAAGCAAGCGGGACGGCGCTTTCACGCTTACCGAATCCGCCAAAAAGGAGATTGAAAAGAATTATCAATGGGCCATGCTCTTAAGAGATGACGGCCATGTGATCTGGAGCATAAATCTGCCAAACGATATCCCGCGGACATATACGGTCGCCGATGTGGCGGGTTTTACCCGCTGGTATCTAAAAGACTATCCGGTCAAAGTTTGGCGGCATCCGGACGGTCTTTTCGTACTTGGCAGTGAGAAAGGCAGTGTATGGAAACATGCCATTGACATGCCTCAATGGGAAATAGAAAAAATACTGGTATGGGTCCCTGCGGTACTGATCTTAAACGGCGCTGCAGCCATCCTGCTGGCTTTGCTTTTCGGCCTGCGCTTGTTTCGTTCTGTGAAGCCTTTGGCCAAGGGCATTGAGGATATGGCTGAAAAACGCCCAGTGGAACTTCCCGCCACTGGTCTGCTCGCAGACCTTGCCCAGGGAATCAATACAACTTCCGCCCTGCTGACCAGGCAGGAAGCCGCTTTGAATCAGCGAGACAACGCCCGCACGGCCTGGATAGCCGGTGTGTCACATGATATCCGCACCCCGCTTTCCCTGGTGATGGGCTATGCCAGCCAACTGGAAAACGACCCCTGGCTGCCACAATCCAAGCGGGAGCAGGCCGGTATCATCCGTAGGCAAAGCGAACGGATTAAAACGCTGGTCAGCGACTTGAACCTGGCTTCCAAACTGGAATACGACATGCAGCCGCTCCGACAAGATTCCGTTTCCCTGGCTCCGCTTTTGCGCGACGCCACAGCCTATTTCCTCAACAGTGGACTGTGCGACAGCTATTCGATTGACATTGCGATCGAGGAAAATGCTCAGAACGCGATGGTCAGCGGCGACGAGGAGCTTTTACGGCGGGCGGTCTGCAATTTGATTGCCAACAGTATCCGGCACAACCCCGAGGGATGCGCTATTCAAGTCGCTCTGGCCAAAGAATTGGACAATTGTGTTCTTGCTGTTTCCGACAACGGCACCGGTTTCACGCAGGAGACGCTGAATAAACTGAACCGAGCGGAAAGCTCCGCCCGGCTGGATAACCACGGTCTGGGCCTCACCATCGTCCGGCAGATCGTCTGGGCGCACGGGGGAACCACAGCGTTTTATAATCTTCCTGAAGGTGGCTGCACAGTTGCGCTCTGCCTGCCCTTTTAAATTTATTTTTAACCTTAGTAAGAAGGTTCTAGATATCATTATTTTATTGATGCTGTTTATTATAAAGAATTACAGCCACATACTCTAAATCACAGTCCCCAATATTTTCAATCGAGTGCCAATCTCCATCTTTACAGAGGGTCATGTCTCCAGGATGCAGAATCTGCTCTTTACCATTATCGATGACTAGTGCCTTTCCCTTCAAGATGTAATAGGTTTCAAAGTCACCCACATGTTGATGCTTTCCGATAGAACCACCCACTGGAATAATACTGATGCCGAAAAGTCTACCTGTTCCATAATTATCTTCATTCTCTAGAATGTTAATAATTCTGACTGTATCTTTTCCTCCTTTTAAATTTGGGATGTGATCAACTCGTATTTCATCTGACTTTTTTATCATGTATTTTATACTCTCCTTTTCGCTAAAATACTATATTGTTTATTAGATTGAACTAATTCTTAATTTCTCACTCCTCCCCCACAAATATCAGTATGTTTCACCTAGTTTAAGCCTATTGAACAGCCTAAAGCTGAATTGTTATATTATAATTATTTGTAATTATGTTCTCCTTGTCTTTAGCTACTATAGATAATAAGAAACAATCTTATTAGTCCTTGATGGATAAACACATGAAAACTCAACCTCCGCATCGTCTACCATAAAAACCCGCCGATGTAACAGGATTTCTCCTGATTACAGCAACGGGTTTCACCACGCTATTATTTACTTGCGAAACGCAATCAAAAAACTTTCAAATGGTATAAGCATTTTAAAAATCAAATAAATCCTTTGGCACTTTTGAAGAATACAAAACAGCAGTTGAAGCTTTCAATACTCTTGGTAATCTGCGCTATCCAATCATTTTTACTTATTTGTATATAAAAAAAGTAATACAAAGTATGCACATGATGTTGCTATAGGAATTAACACATTGGTAAGGAGGCAAGAGTTTTATCATGCTTATAAATTATATTTTTTAATTCTGCGCCATAGAGTTGTTTTGCTAATTCCTAGTATCTCACATATCTTGTCTCGATCTTTGTTGTATTTTTTAATGGCATCCATGATGCAAAGTCTTTCTAATTCATCTAAAGAGTAATGGAAGGCGGCAGAAGGATGCTTTTTCTCTTGATCGAAGGATTTTACTTCGAATCCGTCTGCAGTTGCATATTCTCTATCAAAGGATTTGTCTTTAAAAATTTCGAGAATATCTTTTGGCTCTATAGTTTGTCCGCTTTTTAATACAATAATTCGCTCAATTACTGTTTCTAATTCGCGAACATTACCTGTCCAAGGGTACTTTTTAAAGAGTTCGATGGTTTCAAGAGAGAGTTTGGCTGGTGGTAGAGAGAGATCTTGAGATTTCTGTTTTATTAAAGACTCAGAAAGAATTTTTATGTCTTCTTTTCGTTCGTTTAAAGTGGGGATAATTAGCCGAAGTATATTTAAGCGATGGAAAAGGTCGGTGCGGAAGCATCCTTCTACACAGGCTTTTTGTAGATCTTTATGGGTGGCTGCAATAATTCTCGCGTTGATTGGAATAATTTTATTACCACCGACATGTATTATTTCTCTCTCCTGCAAAACACGAAGAAGCGCAGATTGCAGCTTGGGAGAGATCTCACCGATTTCGTCCAAAAAAAGAGTGCCTCCATTTGCAAGTTCAAGATATCCTCTTTTTCCGCCTTTTTTTGCTCCGGTGAAGGCTCCTTCTTCATATCCAAAGAGTTCACTTTCCAATAATGTTTCAGGAATAGACGCACAATTGATAGCAACGAAAGGACCATTTTTTCTTTTACTGGCGTTATGAATGCTTTGTGCTATCATTTCTTTACCTGTACCGGTTTCTCCAGTAATTAATATGTTAGAGTCTACAGGAGCGTATTTTTTTGCCTGTTCCAGAGTTTTTTTCATCGAGGGATTTTCTGTCAGTATATTCTCAAAATGGATAGAGGCAACATGCCCGTTTAAATGAAGTACCTGGCGGACTTTGGATTCAAGATGTTCAATGTTATTCGCGTATTGAAATGATATGACCATACCCGTTACTTCATTTTCGTTAATTACAGGAACAGCCGTATATACTAGGTGTTTTTTTTCGACTTTGATGAGATTTCCTATCCGGTCATATTCGGATTTTTTTAGGTTATCCCAATTGATAAAAGGTAAGATTTTGTAACATGAACTGCCAATTACATTTTCTTTTTCTACATTTAACATTTTTTGCGCTGTTTTATTCATTAGGATAATATCGTTATTTTCGTTTGTTACGAGAATTCCATCATAGGAAAAGTCCAAAATGGTATGTAGTCGTTCTGCTTTAATCTTTTCCAAGCGTTGTGCTGCAACGATTTCCATAGCGTTCTGTATAGCGGAAGCAATGGAACCTTTACCTGAAGTAAACATAATGCCGGTTAGTCCAATTTTATTAGCGTGTTTTACAGAATTAATTCCTCCTAGGATAATTTCAATTCCATCATTTTTAGCTTGTTTAACGGCATTAGGAATATCGCCCAGAGAATTTAATGGAATCTCTACGATTTTGCAGTTAAATGTTGTGCTGAGAATATGAACACCGTAAATAGAGAGAGGAAATCCCATAACACCAATGCTTTTTCCGTTAAAACCTACTTTGAATAAAACAGGGATAATGTCGTAAGGGCTAACTCCCATATTGATAACAGGAATATCAATATGTTGAGAGAGTATTGCAGCAGTTGCTCCGCGACTTACTATGATTTTTGCACCTTGTGCTATATATTTTTTTGCAACTTCGATTGCCTTATCAGCATAGCCTACGTCAATTGACCATCCTGTTAGTCCTAATTCCTGACAAACTTCTTTGACCAATTCTGCTATTTCGGGATATGGGGCAATGAAAGCATATTTATTGTTCATAGTATAAACCTCATCTATAGATATCAATCTATAAATTTTGATATGTTTATTTTAGTGTAGCATAACGGCTTTGTTAGCTCAATGAATAAAGTTCAAAGTGAAATTTCATAGTGAAATAAATTTCAATTTTTAATTGTTAATAAAAATATCAATAGTGATGTATATAAAATACATTTACTACCAAAAACCATAAAATAATTAGAATATTGCATAAATTTCCTAAAATATAATTGTATAATTTTATAAGATCACTCTACTTATGTTACTTGGCATAGTATTTGCAATTATATTACCGTGATTAAGTCATTATATTATAGAAAGGTGGAATATTATATGAATTTTGAACCAAAAGGAATTCTACCAGCCATGATCACACCACTTACTAACGACGGGGAGGTGAATATTCCTGCTTTAAGAAAGCTGATCGAATATTTAATATGCGGTGGCGTGCATGGTATTTTTGCCATTGGAACTACAGGCGAATTTTATGGAATGACTAACGATGAATACAGAGAGGTTCTAGAGGTAACACTGGATCAGACAGCAGGCAGAGTTCCTGTATATGGCGGTGCAAATTGTATTGGAACCCGTCAGTCAATTGAACTGGCACAGATTGCTCAGAAAGTAGGGATTGCAGCGGTATCTGTATTAACTCCGTATTTTATCAGCTTAAATCAGAACGAAGTATACAACCACTTTGAGGCAGTTGCAAAAAGCACGGATCTTCCTATTATTTTATATAACAACAGTCCAAAGACACACATTCCAATCACACCAGCTACAGTAGCAAAACTAGCCGATATCGACAATATCGTAGGTATCAAGGATTCCACAGGTGATTTCACAAACACTGCAGAGTACATTCGTCTTACGAAAGGTAAGAGTTTTCATGTGATGTTAGGACGTGACACGTTAATTCATGCAGGTATGTGCCATGGTGCAGCCGGTGCGGTCGCAGCATGCGCAAATGTGGCACCAAGATTGGTAGCTGATATTTATGATAAGTATGTTGCAGGTGACATAGAAGGCTCTTTGCAAGCACAGTTCGACCTGGCGCCTCTTAGAATTGCATTTGGGTTGGGATCTTTCCCAACAATAATTAAGGAATCGTTGGAACTTATAGGCATTGAAGCAGGCCCTTGTATGATGCCGACCGGCACTATGACTGTTGACGAAAAAGAACAACTGAAAAAAATCCTGACTAATATGGGACTTGTAAGATAAAAAGAACGTAAAGTCGGGGTTTTAATAAAACAACATATTTTATAAGGAGGAAAAAGGAGGAAAAAGGAGGAAAAAGAATGAAGAAAGTATTAACACTCATATTGGTGCTGATGTTGATTTTATCTGTTGCAGGTTGTGGGAATACATCAACCTCACCATCACCCTCAGAAGGACAATCTTCCGCTAGCAGCGCTCCTGCTAAATTAGAAGCAAATAGTTGGCCTAAAAAGCCGATCCAGGTAATTGTTCCTTATAGTCCTGGTGGTGATAGCGACTTTAATGCAAGAGCTTATGCAAAGCGTCTTGAGAAGGAGCTTGGACAACCGGTTGTTGTTAGTAACATGGCGGGTAATGGAGGTGCTGTAGGCAGCAGAAAGGTAAAAGAAAGTGAACCGGATGGTTATACCGTTTTGGCTTATCATGTCTCTATGTTTGTAAATCAAGCGATTGGTGCAACTGATTATGGTCTGGAAGCTTTTGAGGTTGCTGCTATTTCCGGTAGAAACGGAGGTAGCGTTGTAACAGTTAATGCAAAGTCTCCGTATAAGACATTAAAAGATTTGATGGATGCTTCTGCATCTGAGCCGGGTGAACTGACTTTTGCTGCTAATATTGGCGCATCTACTTCTGTAATGGCAAATGCTTTCAACCGTGCAGGTGGTGCATTTAACTTGGTTGATTTAGGTGATGCAAGCCAACGGGTAGCTGCTTTAATGGGCGGGCATGTTGATGTTATTCCAAATTCGCTTGGTACTGCAATCCCTTATATTGAATCGGGAGACTTCAGAGCGTTGGCAATTATCGAGGACGAAAGAAATCCTTTGTATCCGGAGCTTCCTACAGCAATTGAACAAGGTTATGATGCTTCACTACCAATCTTCTACTTCTTTGCATTCCCTGATGGAACACCTCAAGAGATTGTAGATAAGTTTGCTAATGCAGTTGAAAAAGTTAATAGAATGCCTGATTATCAGGATGAAATCAAAACAGCGTTCTTACAAACTCCATATTTTGTTAAAGGTGAAGAAGCAAAAACTATTCTTGAAAAGCAACAGGAAGAAATTCTGGCTATGAAAGACGAATTACTAAAAGTAAAGAAACAGCAATAAACACAACCTTTATTAGAAATTCAGGAATATCATGTTTGTGATATTCCTGAATTTCCTTAAAACATACTAATTTATTAACTAGTGATTTCTGCAATATCCAATCAAGGAACCTTACGGTTGATGTTCTACAATGACACAATGACCAGTGATCGGATAGAGGTACACTATCTGCCTTCTTATTCACCAGAATTAAACCCAGATGAATATCTTAATGGCGACCTAAACGACATGTTCATTCAGGAAACCCTCAAGAGATAAAAAATCCTTGGAATCGAAGGCTCGCGGTTAGATGATGAAAATCGCCGCAAGAAGTCACACATCAAGAGTTATTTTAGAAACCGACATGTTACATATGCTGCATAGTTTTAGAAGTTTAATCACCGGAGTAATAGTTAATGAGTATTTTGATATGGCCAAGGAGGTTACTATGGGTAAAAATAAAGTATCGCTTTATTCTGGAATTTTCTTTCTTGTTTATGGTTTGGGTATGCTAGGTATGGCTTACAAGATTTTAAATACAGGGGTCACTTCTTTAGGGGCTGGTTTCATGCCGAAGATTGTTAGTATTTTGATAATAATTCTTAGCATTCTTGTAATTGCGGAAGCTGTTGTTTGTTTGAAAACAGAGAAAAAATCAGATGAGCAGCAAACAAACAAGATGAAGGTGGATATTAAGGGAGTAGCTGCAACTATTGTTCTATTAGCTGCTTATGTGATTTTGCTAAAGCCGGTTGGTTTTATTATTATCAGTATAATTTATATGTTTTTACAGATGTATCTGTTAGCTCCTCAAATAACCAAGAAAAAGCTTATTCTGTATACGGTTATTTCAATAATAACACCGATTATAATAAATTATATCTTTATTAGATTTTTTTCACTTATGCTGCCAAGTGGCGTATTAGGATAGGGGGGATAAAAATGTTGATATCAGGGTTAGCAGCAGTATTCACACCTACAACCCTTATACTGATTATTGTTGGTGTAATAATTGGTATTATTTTCGGTGCAATTCCAGGAATGAGCGCGGCAATGGCAGTTGCTTTATGTCTTCCAGTTTCTTTTGGGTTTGAGCCGGTGGAAGGGATTTCCTTACTATTGGGACTCTATATTGGGGGTATTTCAGGCGGGCTGATTTCCGCTATTCTTCTAAATATGCCGGGGACTCCATCCTCCATTGCTACCACATTTGACGGTTTTCCTCTGGCAAAAAATGGTCAGGCAGGCAAAGCACTGGGCGCCGGTATTGTATATTCTTTTTTAGGTGGTCTTGTAAGTATTTTCCTTCTAATTTTCTTGTCACCGCCTATCGCAAGGATTTCTTTGATGTTTTCTCCATATGAATATTTTTCGGTATCTATTTTTGCTCTTACCATGATTGCCAGCCTTTCTGATCAAAGCATGGCAAAAGGTCTCTTAAGCGGTATGGTGGGTGTATCAATGGCTATGGTAGGTGCAGCACCTATCGATTCATATCAGAGATTTACTTTTGGCAACCATGAACTGGATGTTGGTTTTGCTCTTCTTCCGGTACTGGTAGGATTATATGCAATATCAGAGGTAATCACAACAGCTGAAGATAAGAGTGTTGTAACTTCGGATAATATTGTCGACTTTAAAATCAAAGGCTTTGGATTTACAATGAGTGAGTTTAGAGGACAGTTTGTTAATTTCATACGTTCCAGCTTAATTGGGACAGGTATCGGAATTCTGCCAGGTATTGGAGGAGGTACTTCTAATATTATTGCTTACATAACTGCCAAAAATCAGTCCAAGCACCCTGAAAAATTCGGTACCGGTATTATCGATGGTATTGTAGCTTCCGAAAGTGCAAATAATGCATCAATTGGTGGTGCACTGATTCCTTTGCTGACGTTAGGTATTCCAGGCGATACAGTAACGGCGATGCTATTAGGTGGTCTGATGATACATGGCATCACTCCCGGTCCAATGTTGTTTAGAACCAACGGAGATTTGATTTTTAGTATTTTTGCAGCACTTTTGGTTGCTAATGTTGTGATGTTAATTTTAGAATTTTTTGGAATGCGCATGTTTGTAAATATGCTTAAGATTCCAAAGAATATCTTGTTGTCAGTCATCGTAGTGCTTTGTGTAGTAGGCGCATTTGCAAATAATAACCGTATTTTTGACGCACACGTAATGGTAATATTTGGAATTATAGGTTATATACTAATTAAGATTAAATATCCGCTCCCACCAGTTATATTAGGATTTATTCTGGCACCCATTATTGAAACTAATCTTCGTCGTGGTTTAATGCTGAGCAAGGGTAGCATGTCTCCTTTCTTCACAAAACCCATTTCCGCTACATTTTTAGCAATTGCAGCATTATCTATTTTGATTTCTATCATCAAGGAAATCAGAAAGAGAAAAAAAAATGCAAATGAGATGGCTGCAAGTTAATAGAAATTATATTACCGGTACGGGAAGTTAAGGAAAATTAATTCCTAGTGCTGGTTTTTATATAATGAATAAATAGAAGATATTTGTACGAAAAGGAGATAGAGATTATGAGATATCAGGTTCAAGTAGTAAAAGAGTTTGCAATAGAGGTCATGAAAAAAGCAGGCCTTTCTCAGGAGGATGCTGAAATTTTTGTAAACAGTTTGATTTTATCAGAGCTTCGGGGAGTAACATCTCATGCGATTACCCGTTTAAAAGCATATTCTGATAAAATCAATGATGGTGCAGTAGATGGAAAGAGCAAACCAATAGTAATTACAGAAGCACCTTCTACGCTGGTGGTGGATGGAAATAACGGTCCCGGGATTATCGTAGGTATCAAAACAATGGATATTTGCCTGGAGAAAGCTGGTCAAACAGGCGCTTGTTTTGCGGCTATTAAAAACAGCACTCACTATGGAGCGGGCGGTTTTTTTGCTATGCATGCGGCAGATCGCAATATGATTGGATTTTCCATTTGTAATTGCGACCCATGCGTAGTGCCGTTCGGAGGAGCAAAACCAATGCTGGGTACCAATCCTCTTTCCATTGCAATTCCTGCAACTAGACATCCACATCTGGTTCTTGATATGGCAACCAGTGTAGTTGCAAAAGGGAAAGTAAATCTATACGAAAAGCTTGGCAAGAACATTCCACTCGGTTTTATCGTGGATAAGGACGGCAATCCTTCAGAAGATCCTTTTGATATGCATACAGGTGCACTGCTACCGTTTGGTGGGGTGAAGGGATATGCCATCGCGCTGATTATTGATATCATGGCCAGTGCTCTTTCGGGAGCAAAGAACAGCAGGCAGATCACTTCTTTCTTTAACTGTGAAGATCCTGAAAAATTCAAGAACATTGGCATGTTTATGGGTTCCATAGATATCAGTAAATTTGTTGATATAGATACTTTTAAAGAAAGAGTGGACTATATGTTTGATGAAATAAAGGCATGTCCCCCCGCACCAGGATTCCAGGAAGTAATGATTCCGGGTGAAATCGAAGATAATCTACGCAAAGAGAATGAAAAGAACGGCATTGAACTTTCTGAAAAGATTGTGCAGGAACTTGTTGGCCTTGCAGAAAAATATCATATCAGCCATCCGTTTAAGTAAACAACCGTTTGTGCTCATCTAGAAACTAATGTGTAGGAAAGACAGTAAGTAAGAAAGAAGTAACAATTTGGATTTGCGATTGACAGTCTATCAAAGTTAACGCAACAGTGAGTTGTGAGTCGTAGTTTCAAAATGGGAGGACAAATAACGATGGCGTATAAAGTATTGATACCACAAGATATTACAGAAGTAGGGAAAGCATACCTTCGAGAAAAAGGATATGAAATCAAAATGGGTTCTGGCAGTACAGTTGAGGCAATAAAAAATGATATAGTGGATTGTGATGCAATTCTTGCAAGAACAGCGTCTTTCCCTGCAGAAGTTCTTGAAGCAGGGAAAAGTTTAAAGGTGATCGGAAGACATGGGGCTGGCGTAGACAATATTGACGTTGAACGTGCAGAGCAATTAGGAATATGGGTTACCAATGCCCCACTATCCAATGCAGATTCAGTCGCAGAGCATACAATAGCACTGATTCTAGCAGCAGCAAAGAATTTGCCGTATATTGATAAGTCTTTTAGAAACGGCGATTTCGAGATCAGGAATCGTTTGAAAGGAATGGATTTGGATGGAAAGACTTTAGGTTTGATAGGTCTGGGTCGGATCGGTATGATGGTAGCAAAGAAAGCGGCGTTAGGACTAGGGATGAAGACTATAGGGTATGATCCGTATGTATTCAAGGATAAGGTAGCACCGGAAATAGAATTGGTTGATAAAATGGAAGGTGTATTCAAAAATGCAGATTTTGTTAGTTTGCATATGCCTGCCACAAAGGAAACAAAAAGCGTTATCGGGAAGAACTATTTTGAAATGATGAAAACTTCCGCTTTTCTAATAAATTGCGCAAGAGGTGAAGTGGTCAACGAATCCGAACTGATAGAGGCATTAAAGAATAAGACAATTGCAGGCGCGGCGTTAGATGTGTTTGAACAAGAACCGCCTGAAATAGATAATCCGCTGTTTGAGATGGACAATGTAATAGTAACACCTCATAATGCGGCATTGACTCAAGAATCTATGGATAGAATGGGCTTGCATGCGGCAATGGGAATTGATGAAGTGCTTTCGGGCAAAAAGCCAAGCTGGCCAGTAAACAATCCTGCCGTAGGTAACTCTTAAGGCCTTAGGCTTCTCAAGTCTAAGTTTTCTAATATAATCACTTTATCTATGACCTGGTTGCTTCCCAGACATTTGTTTCGTTAGCAGATGAAACTGACTCGTCCTCTATGAGCAAAAACATTCTGCTATAAACTTTTCTAGCGACTAATGGTTGTTAGATTCTCCCGGAATCGTACTTTCCTTGGCCAAAAGACTGGTTTTTCTAAAGAACCATGAAGCAAAACTCCACCAGCAAAGAAAGACAAAATATATTGGTAATGGATAAAGCCAGTTAACAAAATCATATAATCCCGCATTATGAACGACATAACCGTAGCCAAGGCTGAAAGAGGCCCAGGATAAAATATATGCGTATCTAAATATTTTTTTTGCTGGTAAAAAATAAAGGTAAATCATAACCGTCACTGTCCAACTCGGTGGGGATAGAGCCATCATTTTTAAAACATAGAAGACACCTTGATTCTTGAACCACATAATACCAAGAATATTTTGCAATAAGCCGACAACTATAATATCGCCCAGCCCACCGATAAGAATTCCATAAATTAAATACTCCTTATATTTATTTTTAGGTATAAAGATTAATGTTAAGCAAAACGTTACAACTAAAAATAAAGGATAGAACAATAAAGTTATGATTTTCTCCATGCCTTACACCTCATTGTTAATGGTGATAAAAGTAATCTCTCTTTTAATAGTTTGTCTGTTTTAAATAATATTATAAACGAGCTCGACATTATATTATGATTTTAGGGTTTACCTATTATAATGAGCATAAAGAAAGTCCAAGAAATTCTCCCTGGACTAATTAGTTATAGTATACATTTTATTCTTTTAACTCACATATCTACTCATAAAACCTCTATTATTCCACCGTCACACTCTTCGCGAGATTTCTTGGCTTATCCACATCATTGCCTCTGGCTACGGATACGTAGTAAGAAAGCAGTTGGAGCGGGATAACGGTGAGGATCGGAGATAGTTCGTTCACTGTCAGGGGCAGGTAGAACACCTCATTTACGGATTTATCAAAATCGCTATTTCCTTCGAAAGTAAATCCGATGACTTTGGCATCTCTGGCTTTGACTTCGATCACGTTGGAAAGTGCCTTCTCATAGAGATCCCTCTGGGTGGCCAAGGCGATTACCGGAGTATCCTCAGTAATGAGGGCGAGGGTACCGTGCTTTAGTTCTCCTGCTGCATAGGCTTCCGCATGGATATAAGAGATTTCCTTGAGTTTGAGTGAACCTTCCTGCGCTACTGCCCAGTCCAGTCCACGACCGATAAAGAATGTGCTGGATACTTTTTCGAAATATCTGGCTAGTTCTTGAATACGATAGGTCTGCTTCAGAATCTCTTCAGTCTTCTCCGGCAGCTTTCTGAGCTCGGAGATAATCTCATTTATCCATTCCTGGGGCATGGTTCCTTTGGCTTGAGTCAGGTATAAGGCTAAGAGGATCATCCCCTCGATCTGGGTGGTATAGGCCTTGGTGGAAGCAACAGCGATCTCAGGGCCTGCCCAGGTGTGGATGACATCATGGGCTTCACGCGCTACAGAGCTTCCGACCACATTGGTGATGGCAATGACTCTGGCACCTTTCTTTTTGGATTCTCTGAGTGCTGCCAGAGTATCGGCTGTTTCGCCCGATTGACTGATAACGACCACCAGTGTTTTATCATCAATAAGTGGTGATCGGTATCTGAATTCCGAAGCAATATCCACTTCTACGGGGATCTTAGCCCAACGTTCAATCAGTCCTCTGCCGATAAGCCCGGCGTGGTAGGCAGTTCCACAGGCTACGATGGCCACTTTTTTAAACGAAGCAACCTCACTTGGGGAGAGATCGACTTCCTGCAGAATCACTTTATCATCGGTCAGTCTGCCTGCTAAGGTATCTCTCAGGGCCTTAGGCTGTTCGAAGATTTCTTTGAGCATAAAATGCTCGTAGCCGCCTTTTTCCGCTGCGATAGGATCCCAGGTTACTTCGAAGATAATCTTCTCTATACAGTTACCGCTGAAATCACAAAACTTGATCCCGTTAGGAGTGACTGTTACCATTTCTCCGTCTTCCATGATATAGGTGTTGCGGGTATATTTAAGCACTGCCGGTATATCGCTGGCGATAAAATATTCGCTGTCTCCGATTCCAACGATCATCGGACTGTCCTTACGGGCTGCCACCAAAATATCCGGATGTTGATAACTCATGACGACAGTAGCATAAGAACCGGTCACTTTGGCCAACGTTTGACGTACGGCTTCTTCCAGATCACCTTCATAAAAATGCTCCACCAGATGTGCCAGTACTTCTGTATCAGTCTCCGAACGAAAAAGATGCCCTTCGCTGATTAACCATTCTTTCAGTTCTAAGTAATTCTCAATAATCCCATTATGGACAACCGCAAAATCCCCATGACAATCCATATGAGGATGAGCATTGGTGTCAGACGGCCTTCCATGAGTAGCCCAACGCGTATGTCCGATTCCTATATTGGATTTGAAGGTACGAGAAACAAGCTTCTCTTCAAGAACAGCCAGCTTCCCTACACTCTTGGTGATCCTGATCCCGCCTTCTTCCAGAACAGCAATACCTGAGGAATCATATCCCCGATATTCAAGCTTCTTTAAGCCCTCTATGAGGACAGGTACAGCCGCCTTATTACCAATATATCCTACAATACCGCACATTTTTCTTTTCTCCCTTCCATCTTACAGAACGAATCCAAAGTCAATACTTTTAATAATAACGCTCTATTGGTCAATAATGTTGTTGTTTGCTTGTTTGATGACTGAGCCACAAAAAAAATAGTCGTCTTTCGACGACACAATGAATGACAAACCAAAGAGAAACCAGGGGTATTTGGACAAACAATATGACCCCTGATCTTGTACGATCCGCTTTTTGTGTTGGAAATCACTTTCCAGTTTTATAGCGAATCTGACGATGACAAGCCACCGAGAGGCACCCGCCGATAATTTCGATTAACCTCTACCTCGTCAACCTAATGCTTAGGTTCTGGCGCTAAAAAATCACTGTAAACGTCATTAGAAATTCTTCAATTATAATTGTTAATGTCATAGGATTCGTTAATACCGTCAATTTAAGTACTCATAAGCCAAGGTATAATATGGGTTTAACTTTTAATTAGTTTATTCACATACCCCTTTCCATCAGATGCTATTAATGTATGAAACTGCAAATGTCTATAGACCTTATTATTATAAACCAGCATTTGTGATCAGTATAGAGCAAATAATGAAAAACATAATATTTGATCCATAAAACACTAATAATATATGTGTTTTTCTATGAAATGTACCTGAATAGTATACCATTAAAAAACAAGAAATAAAGCTCTGGGAACCTTTATTTCTTAGGTTTCTTACCAGAGCTTATAATTCTTTAATTTATATACTCAACTTTCCCATCTTATTTGAGACCTAACTCTAGGTGACGACTCTTGAATTG
>CAYZDF010000048.1:0-21032 GCA_964477085.1 uncultured Gracilibacteraceae bacterium
TATTTTTAAGATCTTCAAGGTTTTATCCTACCCGGCAGGGTGGGAAAGTTGAGTGATTGATATATTCGACCAAGATAAATACTTGGAAAAGAGGGATCAGCGTGAAGAGTAGAATTATCAAAGTACAAACCCTGACGAAGGATGCTTTCAAACCTTTTGGTCATGTCCTGATGATGAATCCTGGTCAACCTTTAATTAAACCAGAGCCTCCCCAATTTGCCGACAGAATGCCTTTTGCCGTCGATGAGGGGGAAGCTGAATTTGTTTACGCCCTGCTCGAAAGGCGCGAATTTAAGCTTTCGGCAATGGAAAGACATTTAAAAGTAACCCAAGGCTTCTTCCCTTTGTATGGAGGACCAGCGATCATCACTGTTGCACCACCTACTAACCCAAAAGATTTAGAGGCTTTACCTTCTCCTGATTCTGTTAAAGCCTTCTTACTGGAGAGTTACACAGCGGTGGTTATTCACCGCGGAGTCTGGCATGGAATGATTTTCCCTCTGGAAGAAAAATTCGGTTATATTCTAGCTACCCGTAACAAGACGACAGATGAATCTCTCGCACCGCTTTATGACGGTGATGTACAAATCCGCGACTTAGAAACAATGTTTGAAATTATGCTTTAAGCGTATTAATTTGAATTTTGGGCTCATATTATTCAATGCATAAAATTACAGAGCAGACGCGGGTATTTCTTAAACACATAATACTACATTAAAGAAGTCCTTTGCCATATTATATATTAACTAGATAATCAATTGTCCAATATGCCAGAAAAGGCACCCCGCCAAAAGCCGGGTGCCCTATTTTATAGAACTTTAGCTAATTTTAAGACAGCTTGATATAGGATACGGGTTCCCAAAGCACAATCATCAGGTGTACTCCATTCATCAGGATGATGGCTGATACCATCCCTTGATCTCACAAAGATCATGCCAATGGGACAGATATTGGTCATTTGCATGGCATCATGACCAGCCCCACTGGGAAGCTCAATTGTTTGGATTCCTAATTCTTGACAAGCTTCCATTATTGTACCTTTTATCTCCTCAGAACAAGGTGCTGGTGGCACACGCTGCAGGACATCAATTTTCAGGCCCAATCCTCTTTGCTTACAGATTTGCTCTGCTTGTTGGACGATTTGTTCTTCTAGACGTTGTCCGACCTCAGCTGACACATCCCTTAAGTCTATCGTGAATTCAACTTTTTCCGGAATGATATTGATTCCCCCTGGATAAGCGTGAATTTGGCCAACCGTTCCTACCGCGCTGCCACTATCTTTGGCCTCGCTTTCTACGGTACTGATGATCAGAGCCGCTGCAGCTAAGGCATCGTAACGCATATTCATTGGGGTTGCCCCTGCATGATCCGCTTTTCCGGTCACAGTAACCATGACTCTAAGGGAACTAGCAATACCCGTTACAACTCCCACGGGGATATCCTTACTCTCCAATACCTTACCCTGTTCAACATGAAGCTCAAGATAGGCTTTGATATCACCTGGTCTACGAGCAGCTAAATAGATTTCTTCAGGATTCACTCCGCACTCCGCCATAGCTTGAGCTATCGTGATTCCGTCGATATCCCGATGCATAAGGTCCTCAGGTTTTAAACCTCCGGCCATACCTCGACTTCCCAGGAGGCTGAAATTAAAACGACAGCCTTCTTCATCCCTAAAAGCACATACCTCTATCGGGTGTTGAGTTATAACCCCTTTTTCTTTCATGCTATGCAAGATCTCTATGCCAGCTAATACCCCCAGGCTGCCATCAAAAGGACCCCCATTAAAAACCGTATCCAAATGAGATCCGATAACAATAATCGGTGCAAGTGAATCGGCGCCTTCTTTACGACCAATGATATTTCCGACAGCGTCTTCCCGTACGGTAAGCCCCGCTTGTTCCATCAGTCTTCTCACAAAACTCTTCGCCTTGAGATCTTCTTTCGTAAAAGGAAGTCGTGTAATACCACCATTCGGATCTTTTCCGATTTCAGCCAGGAGCATTAAATTATTCCATAGTCTTTGCTTATTGATTGTCATTTCTCCACCTGCTAATTTTCTGATAAAAGTTTAGAGCTTAACATCCCTATTGCAATCTTTGGTATAAATATAGGTCGCATTCTTTCGGCCGGAACCATAAAATGCTTGGGGAACATATGGTCCAAACCAAATAAAATCTTCCTCTTTAACAGGGATCCATTTATCATCAATCAGATAAACGCCTTCTCCTTCTAAGAAATATAAGCCATGCTCCTGAAGGTGGGTCTCAACAAAGGGATGACATCCACCAGGGATAAAACTTAAGGTATGAAAGTTTACATCAAATCCAAGGTCTGTTGGAAGAATATCTTTTATCCTGACATTTTCCATGTCGTCGTATGCTCTGTCGGGGATATCGTTAAGATTCCCTACGATAACCTGCGCCTGATAACCTTCCAAAGATCTGTACCGTTGTTTATAAAGTAATATTTTCCAAGGTTCGCTTGATTTATTTTTGAACTCCAAAGCCTGGGATACAGGCGCAAAGACAAAGCCCTGATCGTTAATACTATAGCATTGATCTCCTACTTTTACTTCGCCACTTCCAGTGATACAAAATAGAAAAGTCTCAATGCCTTCTTCATTAAAAGGAATCGTAGTTCCACCATTCGGCTGAACGTCAATAGTATAGAAAGCAAATTTAGCTCCCATCTCAGGGGAAGCGATAATACTGACTTTACATCCCATCAGATTAGGAATCACGTTGTTTACGCGCCCTTCAGGCGGAATTAGAGCATATCGTCCGTGTTTAATTATGGCTCTCGTTGAAAGCAGATCATTAGGGTAACCCATCGTTATACCTCCTCATTTTTTAATTCTTTTCCGCATCAGTGCTCTTCGTTCTGTTAAAAATAATGTACTAACCTTAGAATAATTGTTTAATATTTTGCATCTTTTGTCTTTGGAAAGTATGGATAATTATTCAGTCACTCTATTATCCAAAGTAATGAATTTCAGCTTACTAAATTACTATAAAATAGAGAAGAGATGTATTATCGGGTATAATACGATCAAAATTCTTCACTAAAGCATAAAACTCTTTCACCCTTATACGTCAAAAGGATAAAAATATTTCATTCGAATTGTCTATCAGGGATAATGAAAAGATGTAAATTTTCAGTATATTCTAAGTATAAGCAAACAACTTGTTACGCGGAATCAAGTTTAAGGATGGACAAGGTGGTGACAATATTTTGGGGTTTACAGCGTTAGACGAAAAGTGAAGAACCAACGTCTGACAAACTTACTGTAAGAAAGAAGGCGAGAGCGTGTTTGATCTAGCTATTAAAAATGGTAAGGTCGTAACCACAGAAAGGATTCATGAAGCGACTGTCTGTGTGAAGGACGGAATAATTGCAGCAATAATAGAATCCGGAAGTCCCTTTGAAGCGAACAAGGTTATTGATGCCAAAGGAAACTTCGTCTTTCCAGGAGCCATTGATACACATGCCCATTTGAACGACCCTGGTTACTTATGGAGAGAAGATTATGAGCATGGTACTGCGGCTGCTGGAGTTGGCGGAATTACAACTGTTATTGATATGCCTATGCAAAATGAACCAGCATTAACAGATGCCAAAATCTTTGACAAAAAAATTGCTGCTGTGTCCACCAATGCTTATGTCGATTATTGCTTTTGGGGTGGGCTTGTCGACTATAATTTCGGATCATTAAAAGAACTGGATGAAAAAGGCTGTGTCTCCTTTAAATCCTTTATTGGTCCTGTTTCCCCTGATTATGTTTCACTATCCATAGGACAGATTAAGGAAGCTTTAGAAATCCTGAAGGGTTTTAGCGCGCGTGCCGGCTTCCACTGTGAAGACTACTCTATTATTAAATGGGAAGAGCTCAGAGCCAAACGAAAAGAGACGAATGACTGGCGAGACTTCCTTAATTCCAGACCGGTTATTGCAGAATTAATTGCTACACAAAATATTATTGACCTTGCTGCCGAGCTTGATGCAAAAGTCCATATCTGTCACGTCAGTCATCCTCGAGTAGCCAGGATTATACGGGAAGCTCAATTAAAAGGTATTGATATAACCGCAGAAACATGTGGTCATTACCTTACCTTTACGGACGAGGATGTTATCGAGAAAGGTAGTTTGTTTAAATGTGCTCCTCCCCTGAGAGAAGCATCTGCTGTGGAGGAAATGTGGGAATATGTCAACAATGGTACTTTTTGCAGTATCTGCTCTGATCACTCTCCTTGTGAGTTAAGCGAGAAGTGCGCTGAAAAGCATGGCATCTTTGGTGCCTGGGGCGGCATCAGTGGAATCCAAAATGTGATGCAGGTTGTATTCAGTGAGGGTGTGGTAAAGAGAGGTTATAGTCCTACTTTGCTTACTCGATCTTTATCCGAAGGACCAGCAAAGGCGTTTGGGCTCTATGGAAAAAAGGGAGCGATTGAGATTGGTTTCGATGCCGACTTGGTTATTCTCGATCCGGACAAGGAATGGGAGATTACTCCTGAGTCTTTATACTATGCGAATCAAGTTTCCGCTTTTGTCGGCTTGAAAGGTGTCGGTCTTCCGATCTGTACTATCGTACGCGGTAAAGTCGTTGCCCAAGATGGTCAATTGGTCGGTCAAAAAGGGTTTGGGCAGCTGGTAAAAAAGATCAAATAGTTCTTACCAGCTATGCATTTTATTTATAGTAAAAGGGAGGAAAACAAATGAGTGAACTAAGTCTTAACAACTCGGAATTGAAGGAAGAATTATTAAGTTCAACGAAACCGGAATTGCGCCCGACGAAAAAAAGAATCATGGACAATATCTCCTACCTGGCAGCATTTATGGGTGGTTGCGTTTCCATCGGTACGTTCTCAATGGGTGCAAGTCTAATCGGCGTCCTCAATTTCACCCAGGCTGTTCTGGCTATGGCCATCGGCTGTTCTGTCATCGCTATTGCTTTGGTTCTTAATGGTTCAGCAGGTCACAAATATGGTATTCCCTATACCGTTCAGGCCAGAGGTGCTTTTGGTATCGCCGGTGTTAAGATACCAGGAATCCTCAGAGGAGTGCCCGCCATCGTCTGGTTCGGCTTCCAGAGCTGGGTCGGTGCAGGTGCCCTGAACCTGAGCATGAAAACAATTTTCGGTCTCGATAACCTGCCTGTCGTTTTTATTCTGTTCACCGTTCTCCAAGTGGTTCTCGCTATTAATGGTTTCCATGGTATCAAATGGTTAGAAAACATCAGTGTTGTCTTTATTATCGGTATTTTAGGCTATATGTTCTATACGGTTTATACTAAGTTTGGTATCGAAGTTGCTGCAACGGTCACTAATATCGAAGGAACATGGGGCTTGCCTTTCTGGGCCGGTACAACTGCTTTCCTTGGCATCTACTCCACTATGATACTAAATGCCTCAGACTATTCCAGAGAATTAAAGCTTGAAACAAGACCTAGAACCACGGGTTCCCTCTATTGGCTATCTATCCTTCCTCCTACTGTCTTCATGGGACTGATTGGCCTTATGGTTTCCGGTGCTACAGGTAATAATGATCCTGTACAGGTATTTGCGACCACATTGGATAACAAATTCCTGACCATTCTGACCCTCCTCTTCGTCGCTTTTGCCCAGGTTACCACGAATGTCCTGAATAATATCGTGCCACCTGTCTATGTATTGATGGATACCTTTAAGCTTTCTTATAAAAAAGCTGCTATCGTAGTGGGAGCTCTCTCCATTGTATCCTGTCCATGGCTGCTGGTCAGACCTGAATCCGCTGGTGGACTTTCCCTCTTCGTCCAAACCTACTCTGCTTTCTTAGGTCCCATCTTTGCCGTTCTCATCACTGATTATTTCTTCCTAAGAAAACGCAAGCTGGATCTCAATACCTTCTATAACGAAGAAGGTGCCTTTAAAGGTGTAAACTGGGCTGGTATTATCGCCATCTTCGTAGGAGCTGTTATCGCTTTGTTCTTCGTTAAGATTTCATGGTATGTCAGCTTATTACCAAGTGGCTTGGTCTACTACTTCTTAATGAAAAACATGAAGAGCAGCGCCAAATTCTGTAAAGGAACCATACTAGAACAATAGACCTTCTCCTTAATTCTCGATTGACTTCAACTTTTGCGTAACAATTATCCTTAAAGTCAGAAGGTACGGTGCTGTTTACCTTCTGACTTTTTCACTTATTTAATTGAACTAAATGTTATTGACGACTTTACCTAACTAAAATAGGTTAGTCTTCATCCTCCGCTTACTCGTGCTTGTCATGGGTTTATACTGTATAATTATAGATAATAATTTCGATTGGTTTATATCAAGACTATCTATTGAAAGGAGAACTATACACATGTCAGAAGAAAAAATTATCCACACGGATGCAGCCCCCAAGGCTCTAGGTCCATATTGTCAGGCTATCATCTATGATTCTTTAGTCTTCTGCTCAGGTCAAACGGGGATCGATCCTGTAACTGGGTCTGTCGTCGATGGCGGTGTTGAAGCTCAAGCTCGCCAAGTCCTCACTAATTTAAAAGCTGTACTAGAGGAAGCCGGAAGCTCCATGGAAAAAGTCCTGAAAACGACAGTCTTCCTTACGGATATGAATAACTTTGCGCACGTAAACTCCATTTATGCCAGTTTCTTCTCCAATAAGTTACCTACTCGTTCTTGCATCGAAGTTTCTCGTCTGCCTAAAGATGCTTTGGTAGAGATCGAGCTTATTGCCCATCTATAAATCTATAACTAATTATGAGTATGAGCCCCGGGCTATTATACCTAGGGCTCATTTTCAAACTAAAATCATTTTTCTTTAATTGTTTGACTCATTATTCTGTATTATTGTTTTTGACTATATAACTACTCTAAATCTATAGTGCTTTATAAGAAGCCTTTTTTATTACTCTTTTTCCATATGACATGGTTGCATTACAATATTATCGATCTCTTTGTAAATCTCTTGGAGTGGGACATTCTTCTCTCTGGCAATTCTCTTACAATCTTCATATTCCGGTTTAACCTTATACTCGTTTCCTGCCAAAAAAGAATATTTAACCTTGATTTGCCCATATTTTGTAGAGATCGTTCTGATCTCCCTGGGCAGCATTACTTTTTCCACGGGATATTTTCGAAAGCCGATGGCGGATGTTTCCTTAAATATTATATTTTGAATTTTTTCTACATTTTGACTTGAAACTAAAACACTCAGTATTATAGCGGGTCTACCCTTTTTCATGATGATCGGCGTTTTAAAAACATCTTTTGCCCCACTTTTGAACAGGCTCTCTTCAATATATTCAAACCATTCCGGGTTCATATCATCAATATTAGTCTCAATTATATATTCCTGAGTCGTTGTTGGCGAGAGAGTACCGAGTAAGACCCGCAGAACGTTTGGGATATCCAAGTCTCTTTTCCCAACGCCATATCCAGTTTTCTGGATTCTCAGAGAATAATTATCCGTGTATTCATCAACATTAGTTGCCAGAATCACAGCTCCTGTCGGGGTCGTAGTTTCATGTTGTACCTTACCGGTACTTACCGGAACCCCTTTCAGAAGTTCCAGTACGGCGGGAGCCGGAACTGGGATAATCCCATGTAAACAACGAACGAATCCTCCTCCTAATTCTACTCGGGATGCCATTATCTTATCAACATTCAGATATTCCAGACAAATGGCGGCTCCAACGATGTCCAAGATGGAATCCGTCCCACCCACTTCATGAAAATGAACATGACTCACATCCACACCGTGAACTTGAGCTTCAGCTTCAGCAAGAGACGTAAACATCCGAATACTTCTTATCTTGACTTTGTCATCCAAACGACTATGACGTATTATACCCAGGATTTCTTCAAGGTTTCTAGCATACTGCTCATGATGATGCGGACAATCTTGTTTTCCGCTTTTTTCATAACTCAATACATGTTGATTTTCATTATGATCTTTATTATTGTTTTTTTGGTTCTCAAGAATGATGTCCACCCTGGTTCCTTCAATCCCCCGCCTTTTTTCGTTACTTATTCGAATCTTATACTGCTCCGGAAGATTAAGCTTCTCTAGTTCCTTTATTAAATATTCAGGATCTACACCAAGACTCACCATCGCACCCAGATTCATATCCCCACTAATTCCACTAAAACAATCATAGACTAGAACCTTCATTATTACAGCCCTCATTCTATATGGTATTACTTCTCGCTTATAAGTGCTTTCAGGATGGCCTACATATAGCTTATCGAGATAAGTTGAAGGCTATGAATTCTATCGGCACATCCATCTTATGACTAACTAAAAGCTCTTGTTCCTATTCGATTAATCCAGCTCTTGTATAATTTTCAAAAAAACATCAGCTAATTCCGGATCAAACTGAATTCCTTTATTCTCTATTATCTCTCGTTTTGCTTTTTCTTTAGTTAATGCTTTTCGATAGGGTCTATCTGAAATCATAGCATGGTAAGCATCTGTGATTGCTACTATTCTGGCAAAAAGCGGAATAGCATATTCTTTTAATCCGTCTGGATATCCACTGCCATCCCATCGTTCGTGATGATTCTTTATAGCTGATATTATCCTTGGATCTTTTGTAATATGCTTAATAATATTCATTCCAAGCAATGTATGGCTTTTAATCATATCAAACTCATCAGCTGTAAAGGGCCCTGATTTATGGATAATGTGATCAGGAATTCCAATTTTCCCGCAATCATGGAGCAATGCCCCTACCCTGAGGCTTATCTTTTCTTTTTCATCGAGACCTATTTTATCTGCTATTAGAAGTGATAATTCAGCTATTCTTTTTGAATGTTCTCCGGTGTAATTATCTTTGGCATCGACAGCCTCAGCTAAAGCAAATACCGCTTCTGTTAGCAGTTCTTTTTTTAAGTTCTCTCCATTTTCCAGGTCAATATTTATTTCCTCACTAAAAACATTACATTGGTTTCTTCCATTAATTTTGGAGTAAAATAATGCCCTGTCTGCTTTTTGAATCACTGTTTCCGCGTTATAACCATCATCCGGGTAGATTGCAATCCCAATACTGATAGTTATAGGGAATTTTGCAGCAAACTTCTGTATCATCTGTTCGAAAAGAAATCCCTCCCTGATTTTCTCGCCTAGAGCTAATGCTTCTTCTCTATTGCAATTAACTGCTAGTACAGCAAACTCTTCTCCTCCATATCTGTAAACAGTTCCTTGTTGCCCTACTTTCTCTTCAATAATGGCTGCACTCTGTTTTAAGACTAAATCTCCTTTGGTATGTCCAAAGTAGCTATTAACTTGTTTAAACTTGTCAAGATCACTGAATAAGACAGCGACTCTATGATCTCCCTGATCTATTAAATCTAATATGTCTTCGTAAAAGCTCTTATGATTATACAAGGATGTCAGATAGTCTTTCTTCGAAAGCTTTTCTAAATTTTCTTTTTCTTTCTCATGAATATCTATAATGGTTTTAGTCATGCGATTAAACTTTTTAGCTAAACTCACTATTTCAAGGGGCCCTTTGATATGAATCAAAGACAATGAATTATTGATTTGCATCTGTTCTATTTGGTCTTTTAACATTTGAATGGGCTTAACAATTATTCTTTTAAAATAAATTCCAATAAAAGTAATGAGGATAATTGATATAATAAATACCTTAAAAGCATTGGCTTTAAATAGGGATAAGGTCGAAATATATGAATCCCTTGGTTGTATAAGAATAAGATTGGCGATCCAATCTCGTGAATAATCCATGATGGGAACTTTGTTAATTGTTATTTTATCATTTAATTTCATAATTCCACTTTGTAAAGCAAAAATTTCGCAAGAAAATGGTACTAATTCTTGAATGATTTCATCTGTTGCAGTTAACGTACCATCTTTTTCTATAACTGCCTGATAACCGTACTTAAGTTTAATGCTTTCCATAAACTCTTTAGTAATTTTTGTTGCTAATACAATAACGCCTTCGCAGGGACCTGAATAATCTGTTTTAAGGATAGGACAAAAACCAATAATATAGATGTCGTTTTCGTACGAAGTAATGCCATGTAGAGAAAAATCATCATTAAAGACAGGTTGTTTGAGTGTTTCTTTTAGTCTATGGTTCGTTAGAAAGGAGGTAGCAACTACGTTTGTTAGTCCGTAGCTTGAAACGACTATCCCTTCTTTATTGATAACAGATACGCTGTCGATACTATAGTTAAGAGAGAGCCACTCTGTTACATTGTCCTGAAACCATCGAATATCATTACTCCTTATTTTATAATAAGAATCATCCCATATGGCATAATCCCTGGCAATGAGCTCCATCTCCTTGGCTTTATCAAGTAAGATTTGTTGAACCATTTCAGTACGCCGGATAGCATCAGACTCCTCAAGTAAGAAAAGATGTCTGGAAATAACTGAATTATTTATATACAAATTCAATAACGTAAAAATAATAGCGATCAGGATGAGGAAAATACTGATAATACTATTGATACTATTATAACCCTTTGGATTCATCAGTTCTCACCATTTTTCTCCTTATTTTTCCTTTTTGGATAACTAGTATACAAATTCTATATAATGTAGAAATATTCCTTCTCTTGGCAAAAAGTACAAAAAATAAAAAATCTCGGTTAATTGCCGTATCTTTCTGAGGCAAATAAATTACTACTTCTTTCCATTTCTTTTCCCACGAACTGACTTTGATAAAGATCCGCGTAGAGTCCCCCTTGGTCTAAAAGCTCCTGATGTTTACCTTTTTCAATAATTTTCCCATGGTTCATCACTAAGATTAAATCTGCCTCCCTTATGGTTGAAAGGCGATGGGCAATAACAAAACTTGTTCTTCCCTGCATGAGTTTAGCCATAGCTTTTTGAATATAGACCTCTGTTCGCGTATCCACACTACTTGTCGCTTCATCCAGGATAAGAATGACCGGATCAGCAAGAATTGCTCTGGCAATAGTCAATAATTGCTTCTGCCCCTGAGAAATATTGGATGCTTCCTCATTGAGAACTGTATCGTAGCCATCGGGTAAGGTTCGGATAAAGGAATCTGCATGTGCTGCTTTAGCCACACGTACAATGTCTTTCTGCGAAGCATGGTCTCTGCTATAACCAATATTATCACTGATCGTCCCATTAAATAGCCATGTATCCTGCAGGACCATTCCAAAGATCCTTCTAAGTTCACTTCGCTTCATATCTTTGATATCAATGCCATCAATGGTAATTCGGCCTTGATCAAGTTCATAAAATCGTAGAAGCAGATTAACCAGTGTTGTTTTGCCCGCACCGGTCGGGCCTACAATCGCAACCGTTTGTCCTGCTTTAACTTCAATATTCAAATCATCAATAATGACTTCCCCTTCGTTGTAGCCAAAGGTAACATTCTCAAACCTAACCTCTCCTTTTGGAAAGGCGATTGTTTTTGGATTAAGCTTATCTTCTTGTTCTTCTGATTCATCCATAATCTCGAAAACTCGTTCTGCTGCGGCGATGGTAGATTGAAGAATATTAGCGATGTTTGCTGTTTGAGCAATAGGCTGAGTAAACTGTCTAGAGTATTGAATAAAGGCCTGAATATCCCCTATTTGGATGCTTCGCTTGGCAACCATAATCCCACCAGCTACACTAATCATAACGTACCCGATATTATTAACAAACATTAAAAGTGGCATTATGATGCCCGAAACAAATTGCGCTCTCCAACCAGCTTCATAGAGTTTTTCATTAGTTTGACTGAACTTGGTTATCGATTCACGTTCGTACCCGAATGCCTTAATCACTTCGTGCCCTGCGTACATTTCCTCAACATGTCCATTCAATTCCCCCAAAGCTTTCTGCTGCTCAGAAAAATATTTCTGAGAACGTTTGGCAACCTTCGCTGTAATCACAAAAGATAAAGGAAGAGTAAAAGCAGTAATCAGCGTAAGGAGGGGACTGATGGAAAGCATCATGATGACAATACCCACTAAAGTGACCAATGCTGTTATCAGCTGAGTTAGACTTTGCTGTAAAGTTGTACTGACCGTATCAACATCATTAGTAACACGGCTTAAAACTTCACCATGAGTCCGTGTGTCAAAAAATCTTAAAGGCAATCGATTTAGCTTTTCGAACAAGTCCGAACGCATATTAAATACTGTTCGTTGCGCTATACCAGCCATCATATATTGCTGAATGTATTGAAAGATTGAACTGAGGATATACAGGATAAGCAAAATAACAATGATATGACTGATATACTCAAAATCAATAAATGCACCGGGTACTCCCTTGCTTTTAAGTAAAAAGCCTTCAAATATCGTGGTTGTAATTTCGCCCATAATCTTAGGACTGACGATACTAAACATGGTACCGAGGATCGCCATCCCGAAAACGGCAATAATCTTTATTCGAAAGGGCCTTAGATAAGTTAACAATCTGCGCAGTGTTCCCTTAAAATCCTTAGCTTTCTCAACAGGTCTGCTCATCGGAGGACCGCCCATAAACCTTCCTTTACCGGAACCATTTGTTCTTTCATCGTGTTTTCCACTCATGCTAACTCCTCCTTAGAAAGTTGAGAGGCAACTATTTCTTGATATACACCGCAATCAGCCAGGAGGTCTTTATGTTTTCCGATTCCGGCAACACGCCCTTCATTCAGAACGATTATTTGGTCGGCGTTCATGATTGTACTAATTCTCTGGGCAACAATAATAACGTTTGCTTCCTCTGCTGCTTTCTTCAAAGCCTGTCTGAGTCTGGCATCTGTTTTGAAATCAAGGGCAGAAAAACTGTCATCAAAAATGTAGATTTCTGGTTTTTTCACTAAGGTTCGGGCAATGGCCAATCGCTGCTTTTGCCCGCCTGACAGGTTTAATCCGCCTTGAGAGATTTGATAAGCGTAACCTTCATCTATCTTGTTTATAAACTCTGCTGCCTGTGCCGTTTCCGCTGCAGATTCCATCTCGGAATCTGTCGCCTTCTTTTTGCCGTACCGGATATTTTCAGATATTGTTCCAGTAAAGAGAATAGCTTTCTGCGGAACATACCCGATATTCTGTCTTAGATGTGCCAGCGGAATGGTTTGAATATCCTGACTATTCACCCTGATCTTTCCTTCAGTCGTTTCATAGAAACGGAGCAACAGCTTGACTAAAGTAGATTTGCCAGAACCTGTTCCGCCAATGATCGCCGTCATTTTTCCAGGCTTGGCCTGAAATGAAATATTATTGAGAGCATACCTTTCAGCTCCTGGATATTTAAAGGAAACATCCAAAAATTCCACAGTGCCTGACTTTATTTCTGGGGTACGTTCACTTAAGCCCTTTGGTTTGTTATCATCACACAAAATATTAGTTTGTTCTGCGATAGTATCAATAATCTCAGGCTGAGTGGTTAGCACCTCGTTAATTCTAACCGCTGAGACTGCTGCTCTGGGAATCATGACAAACATCATGGATACCATGATGAAGGCAAACATAATCTGCATGGCATATTGAATAAACGCCATCATATCCCCTACCTGCATATTGCCTTGGTCTATTCGCAGACCACCGAACCAAATAATCGAAATAGTGGTTAAATTCATCACCAACATCATGGTTGGCATCAATGCTGCCATGATCCTGTTCACTCTTAACGTCGTGTCAGTTAAATCAAAATTGGCCTCTTTGTAGCGTGCTTTCTCATGATCAACGCGATGAAAGGCCCGAATAACCCGTATCCCTATAAGGCTTTCCCTTAAAACCAGATTGAGCCTATCAAGCTTAACCTGCATAGCTTTAAAGAGCGGAATTCCCCGGCTGGCGATCAGGATTATGGCTAAAACTAGCAGAGGTAAAACAGCAAGAAAGATCTGGGATAATACCGGATCTTTAGATACTGCCATAATAATGCCTCCGATACACATCATCGGGGCACTGATCATCATCCTTAGAACCATCACCAAGACTTGTTGTACTTGGGTGATATCATTGGTTGTTCGGGTAATGAGTGTTGCAGTACCAAATCGATCCATTTCCTGCAGCGAAAAACTTTCCACCTTGGCAAACACTTGTTGACGAAGGATCTTCCCCAATCCCGTAGCCGCTTTGGCCGAAAGATAGTTTGCCAGAATGGAACATCCTGTGCCAATACCTGCAACAAAGAGCATTAAAGCACCCATTTTCAAAATAAAAGGAATATCTCCTTGGACAATACCCACATCGACGATCTCAGACATTAAGGTCGGTAAAAAAAGCTCCGACAACGATTGTAGAAAAACAAGGATTATAACAACTGTAAGCGAAATGCTGAACGGTCTTAAATATTTCATCAGTTTTAACAAGATATCGACATCCTTACTTATTTGTTATTGGTTAATTAGTATTTCCCTTTATCATCCTGGTCTCTGCATCAGATCTTTACTTTATCAGGGTACTTATACCTATTGTTCAAGGAGTGTGATAACATTAAACCTTTTTAATACAAACTTAGGCTGCTTATAATTTGCTTAGCAAACTAAATAGCAGCCTTATTATAGTCTTTTGTTATTTTATGGTCAAAGGATAATTTTTTTGTTATAAAGAAGCTGGCCCTGGGGCTAGCTTCTTATGACGATTGATATTTCAGTTCCTGATACTTCTTTTAGATATGCTATTTCCAATATAAAACCGACATTAGGTTTGATATCGGGATCTTAACTACCATGACAGGGTTCTCAACCATTCATTTTCATTTCATATTTTTCAACTCGGCTCTTATCCTAAAACACATTGAGTAAATAACTATTATCTATAACGATTTCTAAACTACTAAACCTTGACATAAATATAGATAATACTGTAATATGTCTATTATAATAATAGATTATATTGAGGAAATGTTTATTATGTTTATAACATTTTTACTAGGCTTACATCTGTTAGTCAGCGATCAGGAGAAGAAAAAAGTGATTAAATCGTACTTTAATACAGGTCAGGATGATTCTGTAGGCAGACTTGTCTCTTTGCCTGTCAAAGAAAAGAAGAAGCTTATTGTTTTAGAACATATCATGCAATGTTTTGACTCAATCAAACAATACACAGAAACAGAAATCAATCATATTCTGGAACCCATTTACGACGACATTTTTCTTGTACGGCGTACTTTAGTAGACTATGGTTTTATGAATCGTACACGTGACGGTAGCTCTTACTGGGTGAATAATCGGGATAATCCTAATACAAATTGAGAAGGTGATAAGCTTGAATTGAATAAATGACGTGCCACTGGTTTTTCTACTCCGCTGCTTTCCAATATTGGGCATCATTGATCGGATTGGATTTGGCGAGGCTGTTGTCACTGATGCTTATGTTGTTACTCCTGCGATGTATGCGCCCGGGCTGATGCTTGGCGTTAGTACCTATAATAACGTCTTAACACTCATGCTCAACTACTATGTTTCAGAAATTAAGGAAGATGATATCAATGAACTATTAAACAGAATACTTAATGACATCCAAAGATGTATCTGTTTTTAAACGGTATAAGAATATTTCAGCCTGACCTTTAAGTGTCAGGCTGATTTACTCTCGTGCCATTATCATTACATTTTAATCCTTGTTCTGACGATACCGGCAAATGTATTCTCCTTATAGTAGGCATCATAGGTGAAGACCATTCCATTAGCAGTTTTGGAAAATTGATTCATTTCTCCGTTCTTAAATTTTAACAAAAAGTCGTGGATCTTCTCCCTATTTTCTTCTTTATGACAATCTACAACCCATATACCAACCATATCCTCTAAGGACATTCCATAATACTTTTCTTCGAATTCATTTGCCCAAACGACTTTGAATTCTGCATCTGTAACTAATATCCCGGCAGAAATCCCCTGTAAAACTTGCTTTAGATCCATTGCTATCCTCTCCCTGATTATATGCTGACCAATGTTTCTCTTTTACTCTTTATCCCGCATACCCTTTTCAAGCTGGGATATTCTTACCTATAGTCCAATTTACCTTAACTGGTTATACGTCCATTGGTAGTGTAGTTATTAGTATGATTAAATTTAAGGAACCTTCCCTTTTAATTCAAATTCTAATATTATAATTGACTTATAATTATTTAGGCGTTTTATACCTGTTTTTGTCCCCCCCTTTTAGGTTTATGCGTTTTACTTACAACGTCTTTTGACTTAGCGTTCAAACCTTTTACAGGACCTTTAGATTGAGCTTTACTTTTCATTTGACGATTGCTGTTATTTCTATTTTGTTCATGATCAAGTCTTTGTTTCCCTTTAACTTGTTCTCCACTTGATTTACCTTTTCCCCGTGGTTTAATGAGGCATTTAGGGCCGAACCCAATCAGGTCTTTGCGGTTGGCCTGTGTTAGTGCGGCATACACCAGTTCATACTTTTTAGGATCTCTAAACTGAAGCAAGGCTCTCTGCATGGCTTTTTCTGTCTTGGTTTTGGGAATATAAACCTTCTGCAGGGTAAGCGGATCTATCCCTGTATAAAACATCGTTGTAGATAGAGTGCCAGGGGTTGGATAAAAATCCTGTACCTGTTCAGGTTGATAGTGAATATCTCTCAAGTATTCAGCTAGTTCAATAGCAGTTTCCAACGTACTCCCCGGATGGCTCGACATGAGATAAGGAACAATAAACTGATTTTTATTCAATTGCTCGTTAATTTTGAAAAACTTGGCCCGGAATTTATCATAAGTTTTGCCAGCCGGTTTCCCCATATGTCTTAAGACTTTAGGAGATATATGTTCCGGTGCAACTTTTAATTGGCCACTGATATGGTGTTGGATTAACTCTCGTAAGAACTTCTCATTTTTATCAGCCATGATGTAATCATAGCGAAGTCCTGAACGAACAAACACTTTCTTGACTTTAGGTAATTCACGAAGTTTTCTTAAGATGCCCAGGTATTCTTGATGATCGATGTTTAAATTCTTACAGGGATCAGGATGAAGGCACTGCTTATCTTTACATGCGCCCCTTTTAAGTTGGTTTTTGCATGCAGGTTGGCGGAAGTTGGCGGTAGGTCCTCCGACATCATGAATATATCCTTTAAAGTCGTCTAGTTTTATTAGTTCTTGCGCTTCGTTGATAATAGAATCTTCACTGCGGCTCTGTACAATCCGGCCTTGGTGAAAGGTTATGGCACAGAATGAGCAGCTTCCAAAACAGCCTCGTGAACTAACGATGCTAAACTTGACTTCTTCTAAGGCAGGTATACCTCCTAGCTTCTCATAGACAGGATGATAATTCTTTTGATACGGAAGGGCATAAACCCGATCCAGCTCTTCTCGGGTCAGAGGTAATTCCGGTTTGTTTTGGACAAGATACTTAGTGCCGTGTTGTTGAACGATGGTTTTACCTCTGATGGGGTCCTGTTCTTGATACTGAATTCTGAATGCTTCGGCATAGACGATTTTATTTTCAGCTATGCGTTTATATGATGGAATCTCGATAAAGTCGTTTACTTCTTCCAGTCTGTCTGCAAGATAACAGGTTCCGGGAATATGTCTGATGTATTTAGCTTCAAACCCGTCATTAAGGTATTGAGCAATCTCCACAATCTGTTTTTCAGCCATGCCATACACCAATAGATCCGCACTGCTATCTATCAGAATCGATTTCCTGACGTTATTGCTCCAGTAATCGTAGTGAGCAAACCTCCGGAGACTAGCCTCTACCCCGCCAATGATGATAGCAGCATCCCTGTAAGCTTCTCTTATTTTATTACAGTAAACAATGGTAGCCCGATCAGGCCGATACCCCATCTTACCTCCGGGTGAGTAATAATCTTTATCTCTTAATTTTTTGTTAACAGAATAATGATTGACCATTGAGTCCATATTTCCAGCGGTGACTAAGAAACCAAGTCTTGGCCTGCCCAATTTGCAGAAATCCTCTGTGCTCTTCCAATCGGGTTGAGGGATGATACCGACCTTATAGCCCGCATTTTCCAATACACGGGAAACAATCGCTAGTCCGAAGCTGTGATGATCGACATAAGCATCTCCAGAAACCAAGGCAAAATCAACCTGTTCCCAGCCTCTTTCCTCCATATTTTTCATACTAATGGGTAAAAACTGATTTTCCACTAAAGTAACCACCTGTTTACACTATTTGTTATTCAAAATTTAAACACAAATATAGATAACGTTCTGATCCCTCAATGATTGTTCTATATAGAACCGTCATTGTATGTTACTTATGATACGGTTCATTTTTATTGATCTTACAGGCTCGATAAATCTGTTCCAGTAAAATTAATCGGATCAATTGGTGGGGAAAAGTAAGTTTAGAAAACGACCACTTAAAATCAGCTCTTTTAGCTACCGCCTGATCCACTCCCAACGATCCACCGACGACAAATACGATTGCACTCTGACCCAAAAGCGCTCTTTCCTCAAGCAGACGCGCAAGGTCTGGAGATGAAAGTTCTTTTCCCTTTATCTCCAGCAGGATAACATAATCCTGTTTTGTCACCAATCGAAGTAATCTTTCTCCTTCTTTCTGCCGCACTTTGGCTTCTTCTGCTGCCGATAATCTTTCAGGGCAGGGTTCATCCTCTACTTCTATAATCTCAAGCTTGATGTAAGCACTCAATCTTTTTGAATACTCTTTGATACCTTCTTTTAGATAATTCTCTTTAATTCTACCTACAACCAATACCTTTACCTGAAGCATCTCTGATTCTTACTCCCAGCATACATTTTATTTTCCAATTCCATTATGTCACTATCATAAAATTAGATCTAAGCATCTTTTATATTTTTATACCGGTAATTATTAAACATTGATGAAGTAATTACTACGTTTTCATTACACAAATAAGTAAATAATATTTAATGGAGGTGAATCATTCATGGGCAGAACAAGTGAAAGCAAGAAAAAGCTGTTACAACAACTTAAAATGGAAGCTGCTGCAGAAATAGGCCATCTCGATTTTGTGAGAGAGAATAACGACCATTATAAAGGAGACGTTACTTCCAGACAAAATGGTCTTGAAGGTGGACCTATCGGAGGTCAGATGGTTAAAAAAATGATAGCTTATGCTGAACAACAAATGAAGCAAGATGGCGGGACCCTCTAGCTTCTAGATTATCACTTCATTAGTATTATCTTTAAATATGCAATTATCCCTCGGCGTGACGCATAGTCACGCCGTCTATTATCCGTATATCCTTAATACTATTAAAATCTGCATGTTTTTTTCGCAATATACACAAAATATTATCTCATAGAATGTAAAAATTATTAATTTTAGATTTAATCTGAGAATTTAGGAAAGTCTTCCAAAAAGACCACCTCGTAATAAGATGTTACGGAGTGGTCTTTCCAATACTTATTTGGCTGTGATCTGATCAGACAGAGATAAAAATACCTCGTCTGCCTTTTCTTCCTTTTCGCCCTCTACTTGTTCCAGATTTTTATAAGCAACCGATAACATCAGTTTAATTCGATTAACCTGGTTAACCTGGCTGGCTCCCGGATCATAGTCAATGGGTACAATATTGGCATGCGGATAATGCCTTTTTAACTCTCTGACCATTCCTTTACCGGTAATATGGTTCGGCAAACAGGCAAAAGGTTGAAGACAGGCAATATTCGAGGCACCGCTTTCGATCAGTTCCAGCATCTCTGCAGTCAAGAACCACCCTTCACCGGTCTGGTGACCAAGGTGCATGATTTCTCCTGCCATATCAGCTAACTCAAAAATGGATTTGGGAGGATGAAATCGTTTGCTTTTTTTAAGTTCTTTTTTCATCACCCGCCGGTAATTCTCTATGCGCCAAATCAGATAACGGGATATTAGCTCCGCTTTGAGTGTTCCTGCCAGTTTCTCTCGGCTATAGACACCATTATGCGCACAATAGAGGAAGAAATCGATGAGGTCAGGCAGTACTGCTTCTGCCCCTTCTTTTTCTAGAATATCCACGATATAGTTATTGGCAAATGGATGAAACTTAACAAGGATCTCTCCTACGACCCCTACTTTAGGTTTTTTGATATCCAGAATTTCCATATTATCAAAGTCTTTAACGATATCGCGAATATTTTGGTGATACTCTCTGATACTCATTTTGGAAAGCGTTGGTTTCAGTTGTTTCAGCCATTTCGCTAATCGTTCATTAGTTTCACCTTTATTCTTTTCATAAGGTCTGGTTGCATTGGTTAATCTCATCAGGAGATCACCATAAACCATGGCCATGACACACCGCTTGATCATTTTCATACTTAGCTTGAATCCAGGATTGGATTCCAGGCCTACCGCGTTGAGGGACACGACAGGAATATGCTCCATTCCGGCATCCTTCAATGCTTTTCTGATAAACCCGATGTAATTACTTGCACGGCAACCACCACCCGTTTGAGACATGATAACGGCTGTTCGGGAGAGATCATACCGTCCCGATTTTAAGGCTGCCATGATCTGACCCACCACTAATATGGAAGGGTAACAGGCATCATTATGAACATACTTCAGCCCTTCTTCCACAACATTTCCTTCCACATCGGACAAGATCTCGATCTTATACCCTTCCAGACGGGCGGCCTCTTCCACCAGCTCAAATTGGATGGGGGCCATCTGCGGAGAGAGTATAGTGTAATGTCCTTTCATTTCTTCTGTGAAGAGAACCCTCTGTGCATCGTCGTATAATTTCGTTGGTTCAATATTCTTCTTTTCCCGTTCTGCCATGGTAGCTAATAATGAGCGAATCCGAATACGAACAGCTCCAAGATTATTAATCTCGTCTATCTTGACAAGTGTATACGTTTTCCGATAACGTTGCAGGATTTCCTGAACCTGATCGGTAGTCACAGCATCTAATCCACAGCCAAAGGAATTTAACTGTACCAATTCAAGGTCTTTGCGGGTTGTCACGAAACTAGCCACTTCATAAAGTCGAGAATGATAGACCCACTGATCAAGTACGCGTAACGGTCTGTCAACATTTCCAAGATGACAGATGGAGTCTTCCGTGAGAACTGCCAGTCCCAAACCCGTAATCATCTCGGGTATACCATGGTTGATCTCCGGGTCAATGTGATAGGGTCTGCCTGCCAAAACGATCCCCTTCTGGTTGTTTTTTTC
>CAYZDF010000049.1:0-20980 GCA_964477085.1 uncultured Gracilibacteraceae bacterium
CCCTGCCGTCGATTCCGGATCTCACGCTCATCCCCTCGTCCTCCAGTCTGCGCAAATCTTTGCGGTGTCTGTATTTCTTGTGGCAGGGGATGCAGGAGTTGAACCCACACTAACGGTTTTGGAGACCGCTGTTCTACCATTAAACTAATCCCCTAATATATTAAATAAAAATATCGACGACGAATGCTATTATATCTAAATTCCTGAAGTGTGTCAATAATAACAAATTGACTTATTCTAGAATGTTTATGAATAAATTCCTATTATCCATAGATTAAAAAGTATTTTGAAGGATTTTTGTATAAAAAAAAGAATAAAATAGTAATGGTAGTTAAATTGACGAGGAGAAAGAAAAAATGAATGCAGACCTCCATATCCATAGTAAAGAATCAGACGGCTGTTTAACAGTTGAAGAGATACTGCTCACGGCTTCTGAGCGCGGACTTGATCTCCTGGCCATAACAGATCATGAGACTACCTTAGGTGTGGAAAAAGCCCAAAAGATTGCTCCGGCTTATGGCATCGAGATCATCCCCGGACTTGAGCTCAATACAGTGTATAAAGATGAAGAGATCCATCTTTTAGGTTATTATAAAAATATTCACAATGATCAATTACAGGAGAAACTCTTTCGTATCCGTAAAGATAGAACGGATATTACCAGAAATATGGTCAAAAAACTTTGTCAACAGGGGATAGTCATTGAATGGGAAGATGTTGAACAAGCAGCCAGCTCAGAGGGTGTTATTTGTAAGACTCATATCATGTATGCGATTCGTAAAAAAAGCATGATGACCGGAGGTGTTGATTGGAATGAAGTAGCCTCTTGGTTTCGCCCTGGTGGAGTAGCCTATATAGCATATCATGGTCATTCCTATACGGATGCAGTTGATTTTATATTCGCGACCGGTGGTTTACCGGTACTTGCCCATCCTGGTTTGATTAAGAATAAATCGTTGGTTGCTGAACTATTACAATATCGTCGCATTGGTTTGGAAGTGTATTACGGGTATTGGGCAAAACAAGCTCAAACTATTTCTTTTTTTGAGAATTTATCTGATCGAGCCGTTCTCTCGACAGGAGGCAGTGATTATCATGGCTTCTTCAGTCCTGTGGGAATAGGTCAGATTGCTGTCCCGGAACGATGTGTAATTGACTTGAAGAATTATCTTCAAATCGGTGAGAGGATGACGTTGTGAACTGTGGTCAAAAAATTACGATTAAGTATGTTTTTACTGGGTCTTATACTCATAATCGGCACATTCGGTCTTTATTGGATCGAAGGGTTTAGTCTGTTCGAAGCCTTCTATTTTACAGTGGAAACTGTAACGACGGTAGGTTATGGGGATTTTGAAATAAGTTCTTCAGTTGGAAGGGCGTTTCTAATCTTTCTGATGATTTGCGGAGCTGCAATCATGTTTTATCTTTTTGGATTAATGACAACGTTTATTATCGAAGGACAGCTTTTCAGTATACACGGGAGAAGAAAAATGATGAGAAAAATGGAGAAGTTATATAATCACATTATCGTATGCGGTGCAGGCAGGGTAGGGACTCAGGTCATCCACAATCTCAAAGAAAATGAATTGGATTTTGTGGTTATTGAGCAGGATGAAGAACTTGTTGAGGAGCTTATGGATAAAGAAATATTTGTCATCCATGGTGATGCTGCCAATGAAGGATTATTACTGGCGGCAGGGATAGGAAGGGCAAGGGGACTAGTCACCACTTTGCCTGAGGACTCCCTGAATGTATATGTTACCTTGTCTGCTAAAGAACTGAATCCGGATATAGAGGTAGTGGCCAGAGCCGATCATCCTTCTTCTGAACGGAAACTAAGAAGAGCGGGTGCCGATGAGGTTGTATCTCCTGCCAGTTTAGGTGGAAGAAGAATGGCCATGTTGGTCTCTAATCCGGCGAGCGTTGAATATTTTGACTTTATTCAGAGGAACACAGATTTTAAGATTTTGGAGATTGTCGTGTTAGAGGGAACGATTCTTGATGGAAAATCAATTAGGGAGATATCTTTCTTAGACCATGCTTCAGATGTTACACTTTTAGGTATTGTTCGGGAAAAAAAAGTCATCAATAAAATCAGAGACGATGAAGTGTTGAAGTCAGGAGATATTTTAATCTTATTCGGGGATAAGAAGGAATTAGAAAAGATCAAAGAATTTGACTTACTTTAATGATAATACTTGTTAGGGAGTGATTTATTTGAATATATTAGGCAAAATACTCTTAAAAGGTTTATCTCTATTATATCTGGCAATGGCTGCAGTCGGATTTCTCGGATATTTTGGATTAGAAGAATTCTCAACAGGTATTTTTAATTTCTTCAGTTCATTCTTAGGGAAATATGCTTTGGCACTTCCTATCATTTGTTTGATTTTTACGATTGTATGTTGGAGAATATCTCAATCGGATCATCGTTATGAAGAAGAAGATCAAGACCAAATAGACGAAGAAGAAAGAGACCTGGATGTAGTTGAAGATCAGGCACGTGGGATGTTATCATTCATAAGATCCAGGAAAAGGAATGATAGTCCTCGGGGACATAATCAGGTTCAGTATAACCAAAGAATCATGGATCGGAAGAAAAATTTTGAGCAAAATGGATTTCCATCTTATTTTACTGGAAATCTCCCCATCAAAGACGATTCACTAATAAGTAAAAAAAAGTATGATCATTTAGGGACTGATTTTTCTACCTATTTCGGACAAGGGGATAAGAATATTTATCTTCCGGCAAAAACAGTCAATCTGCAAGGATTTAAAGATTATTTCAGAGATCGGAATGTTGCCGTGAAAGAGTATAATCAGGCCGCCAATGATACCATTCGTAGGGAAAATAGAGAGGAAGTAGAACCTAGGTTTCTTCCCAGAAAACAAGTAGTCTCTCCAGTCAGTATTCCGTTCAGAGAACCAGTTACAGAGAGGCATTCATGGCGAGAAGATAGGAATAGCCAGGATAATATTAGTAGTAAAAAAAATCTTCTTGCTGAAAGGAAAGAGTTACTTTTTGAAAAAACAAGCTATGTCGGTTGGAAGTTACCGTTATTAGAGCTATTACGTCCTGCAGACAGAATGGATAATCGCAATGAACATCATAATCCTAAACTGCTGGAAGAGGTACTCAGTACTTTTGGCGTTACGGCCAAAGTGATTAACATCAGTACCGGACCCGTAACCACTCGCTATGAACTCTCACCGGCACCAGGTACGAAGATCAGTAAAATTGTCAATCTTGCTGATGATATTGCCCTGGCACTGGCCTCCAGAGATATTCGAATCGAAGCACCAATCCCTGGCAAAGCTGCTATAGGGATTGAAATTCCTCGTAAAAACCCAAGGACGGTATATTTTATAGAGGTTATCGACTCCCAGGTTTTCATTAATGGTAAAAGTAAGCTTAAAGTAGCACTGGGTAAAGATATTGCCGATACAGCTGTTATTGGAGAATTGGAAAGGATGCCGCATCTTTTGGTCGCCGGTGCCACGGGCTCAGGCAAAAGTATCTTTATCAATTGCCTGATAAACTCGCTGCTGTTTACTGTAACACCTGATGATGTCAGATTCTTGTTAATCGACCCTAAAATGGTTGAATTAGCTCAATATAATGGTATACCACACCTTTTGGCTCCGGTTGTTACTGATCCGAAAAAAGCGAACAAGTACCTTAAATTTATCGTCAGAGAGATGGAGAACCGTTATGAAATGTTCGCATCATCCGGCGTAAGAGATATCGACCACTATAATAAATCGACTGAAGGCAAGAAATTACCATATATCGTCGTGATCATTGATGAATTAGCAGATCTGATGATGGTTGCATCACACGAGATCGAGGAAGCAATCTGCCGACTGGCGCAGATGGCAAGAGCAGCTGGCATCCACTTGGTTATTGCCACCCAAAGGCCATCGGTTAATGTTATTACAGGTTTGATCAAAGCTAATATCCCCAGCCGGATTTCCTTTGCGGTTTCTTCCCAGATCGACTCCCGAACTATTCTGGATGCCGTTGGAGCTGAAAAACTGTTAGGAAAGGGAGATATGCTCTATTCACCAATAGGAATGAGTAAACCGCAGCGTGTCCATGGTTGTTTCATTGATGAGCAGGAAGTCAAGAATGTGATCGAGCATTGGAAGAAACAAGGAAGACCGGAATACGGTATCAGCGAAGAGCAGTTGGAAGAAGTGGCAATGGTGGAGAAAAAAGATGAAGATCTTGATGACCGTTTCTTCGAAGCTGGTCAAATGGTTATTAGCACAGGGGTCGCATCCGTTTCCTTTTTACAGAGACGACTCAGAGTTGGTTATTCACGAGCGGCACGACTGATGGACATGTTGGAGGAAGCTGGAGTGGTAGGGACCTATGACGGAAATAAACCGCGAGACATCCTGATGTCTCTGGAAACATTCAACCAAAGTTATGGCTCTTAAGATTTTTGGACATAATGATTAAATAGAAGAAAACATCCTTATTCAGATTGAACAAGGATGTTTTTTTATTAACCAGCCTGGGGTTATAGTATATTCCAATTTTTGCTTGAAATCAGGTTGGTTACGAATTATGCCAAAAGAAATGGACATAATGAATAAAGAAAAAATTTACTGTTGGGGTTGAAAAATGAAAAGCACTAGCTATACATTTCCTAAAATAAGCTTGGATCAGACGGATAGAAGAGATGATATCATGGTATACGCAGTAGATTTGGCTCAATTTCATAACTGGCTGGGTTTTAATAATACTGGAAAAAGTCTTCTTCCGATCATAAGGCAGCAGAGTTCTTTTATCAAAGATGCTTATGCCAGGATCAATGCATACTATTACAAAACAGATGATATTATCCCATCAGCGGAATGGTATCTCGATAATTATTATCTGATTGACGATCTGATTACTGGGTTATTGAAAGATATATCTCAAGAATTTGAAACCAAGCTTTCGTATCTGGCCGGTGGTGATCTTGCTGGCTATACGAGGGTTTATTTACTTGTGTCCGAATTCGTTAAAAATAATGAGAATGAATTAGATTTTGCGGTCTTAAGACAATTTGTTGCCAGGTATCAGACAGAATCTCCGCTGTCATCGGCTGAGATCTGGGCAATTCCCATCATGCTCAAGCTTATTATGTTGGAACGCATATTCTATCAAGTCGAGCGGATCCTTTATATTCAGAAAGAAAGAGAATTTGCCGAAAAATGGATTAACTCTGTCTTAGGACAACGAAATAAAGAAGTAGACCTGTCCCAGGATGAATTGGACTTGAGCAGAACGTTTTCTGCTGTTTATATTGAACGAGTCGCCAGAAGACTTAAAGAACATGGTACTGAAGCTAAAGTACTGCTTAATTGGCTTGATAATGTCGCCAGCAAACAGAACCTGACTGTGGAGAAAGTAATCGCTTCCGAACACCATTATCTTACGTCTCATGGTGTGCTAATGGGGAATATCATTACAGCCATCAAAGCGATCAACTCCCAGAACTGGTCTGAATTCTTCGAAGGGGTTAGTCTTGTCCAACAGATTCTTCTGAATGATCCGGCGGGTGCTTTTTCCAGGATGGATTTTGATTCGAGGGATAAATATCGACATGAAATCGAGTTCTTAGCTGGCCGTTTTAACGTATCGGAGATAGCAGTAGCTCATACCTTAGAGAAATTAGCTCAGCAAAGTCAGGAATCTCCTCGTAATCATGTAGGATTTTATCTCTTGGGTCAAGGTCGCTTGCAGTTGGAGAAAGAGTTGACCAATAATTGGGGTAAAGTAAGGCAATCCTATCAGGATTTGCGTTCATTTCATAAGAAGTACCCGACCCTTTCTTACCTCGGATCTATTATGTTATCAACTATCATTGCAGCGTTTCTTTTTATCTGGATGGTTCAGACAAAGTCAGGAAATGCTTTTTTCGGTGCTAACCTTTTGGCAGTAATTGCTTCTCTGATGCTTATTAACGGGATGGCAGTCTATACCGTAAATAGGGCATTCTGCCAAATTATCCCCGCTTCCTTTTTACCAAAATTGGATTTCAGTGAGGGAATTCCTGATGGAAACAAGACCATCGTAATAGTTCCTGCAATTTTTAATAGTTCAGAGAAACTTATTCAACAGCTCAAGCAACTGGAGATCCATTATTTGAATAACACAGAGAAGAACATTTATTTTGCTTTATTGGGTGATTTTACAGATTCGGACTCGGAGACCTTGCCTGATGATCAGAAGATTGTAGAAGCTGGTATTAAAGAAATCCAGAGACTCAATAAAAAGTACGGAGAAGATAAGTTTTTTTATTTTCATCGCTACAGACAATGGAATGAATGTGAAAGATGCTGGATGGGTTGGGAAAGAAAAAGAGGAAAACTCATCGAGTTTAACCGTTTACTTTTAAATGATGGTGAAACGAGTTACTTTGTTAAAGCCGGAAAGATTGAACTACTGGAGGATGTCAAATATATCATTACTCTAGATGCAGATACGATTTTACCAAGGAATTCAGCTCGTAAGCTAATCGGAACCATCGCTCACCCCATGCAGGAGGCCAAGATAGATACCGATATCAAAAAAGTATTATCAGGATATGGTCTTATTCAGCCCCGAATTGGCTTAACAGCTGAGAGTGCGTTTTCTACTCCATTTTCTACCATGTCTACCGGAACGGCTGGAATTGACCCCTATACCTGCGCGATATCCGATATCTATCAGGATCTTTTTGGCGAGGGCATTTTTACCGGTAAAGGTATCTATGACCTTAAAGCCTTTCATACCATTACCAAAGATACTTTTCCGGAAAATTGTATCCTCAGTCATGATTTGATCGAAGGATTACATGCCCGTACAGGGTTAGCGACCGATATCGAGTTATTTGACGGCTATCCGACCAAGTATTTAGCCTATACCAAAAGAACGCACCGCTGGATCAGAGGGGATTGGCAGATTGCCCGCTATATCTTTAGCAAAGAATTATCGCTTATTTCTCGCTGGAAGATCGTTGATAATCTAAGAAGAAGTCTTGAAGCACCACTTCAATTTCTTCTTTTATTACTGGCATTTACTTCTCTGCACCGCATCTTCGGGCTGATCCTGGGATTATTTGTCCTTAGTTTGATGCTGCCGATGCTCATAAGTATTGGCGGTAAAATACTCGATCGCAGTCTGACGGTCAGAATCGCGAAATATGAGCTTCGCCTGGGCTTAAGTCAGGTTCTCTTCGCCATAGCAGTATTACCATATCAAACGTTTATTCAAATTGATGCTATCATTCGCAGTCTTGGCAGACAATTAATCACCAAACGTTCTCTCCTGGAATGGGAACCGGCTGCAGATTCAGAGAGGTGTTTGGAATTAACCTCTAACGCGTTTTATCGTCGGATGTATCCAGGTCTGGCCCTAAGCCTTCTCTTTGTTCTGGGGTTCTCTTATGTCAACGTATTTACAGGGATTGTATTAACTCTCCTCATCCTATCCTGGTTGTGTTCGCCCTTTATTGCCTATCTGTTGAGTCTGCCTTATCCGGAGAATATTAAGGACATGACTGACGAAGATCGTGCTCAGCTTAGAAAATGGGCAAGACAAGTGTGGGCTTATTTTGACCTTTTTGTGAATGAAGAGAACAATTACCTCCCGCCCGATAACATCCAGTTTGAACCGTATAAAGGGGTTGCTCATCGAACCTCTCCAACCAATATTGGACTTGCTCTGCTGTCTAATCTGGCGGCTGAGGATTTGGGCTATCTCTCGAAAAAGATGATGCTCAAGCGGGTGAGGAATACACTTAGTACCATCCGGAAGATGGGCAAATGGAACGGCCACATCTACAATTGGTACAATACACATAATCTTGAACCGTTGTATCCGATCTATATTTCAACTGTTGACAACGGAAATTTTGCAACCTACCTAATTGCACTGAAAAATGGCGTAGCAGAGTTTAGAAAGAGACCTTTGATCGAACCTTCTTTTTTAAATGGCCTCAATGATACGTATCAGTTGATTGAAGTTGATGAAAACAGTGATGGACAGGTTGAAATGGACGAATTTAGTAAGGAACTGGAAACGCTCATAGCTAAAGAGGGTAAATGGGAGCTTAAAGAAAGCTATGATTTTGTTGCCAAATGGCATAATCGTTTAAGTGGCTTGGTCACGGATATCGAAGAGATCAAAGACAAGAATATCAAAGCAACGGATGCAGATTTTTGGATGGCAGCTCTGTTTCGGATGTTAGAAGACTTCAAAATGGCTCTGGAGTTGTATTACCCCTATGTGCAAGCTGCCAGTGTACCTGAATCCCTGCAACATCTGCAAAAACTAAACGTTAGGTCACTTATACGAGAATATGTTCGGATCCTCAAAGATCATTCCAAGACGATCCCGTCACAATCAATACCCTATATCAGGAAAGCGTTGAAAAATGTTGTTCTGACCGTATTATGGTCAAGAATACTGGAAATAGAATTAAAGAATATTGCCTATGGAATGAATTTCAGACCGCTATTTGACAAGGATAAACAGTTATTTTCCATTGGCTATAATCTAAGTGAACAGAGGTTAGACCAATCCTACTATGATTTGCTGGCTTCGGAAGCGAGGCAGACCAGTCTGTTTGCCATTGCTAAAGGTGACGTCTCCCAAGCACATTGGTTCAAATTATCCCGTCCCCTCACCAGGATCGGAGGTCAACGCTGTCTGGTTGCCTGGAGTGGAACCATGTTTGAGTTTTTAATGCCACTCATTCTTTTTAAAAACTTCCGTGGTACGTTAATGTATGAAACTTATAAGTCGGTCGTTAAGATCCAGAGAGCTTATGCCAAAAACGGCAAAGCACCTTGGGGTATCTCTGAATCCGGATACTTCTCTTTTGACATCCAAACCAATTATCAGTATAAAGCTTTTGGCGTACCCGGTTTAGGCTTAAAAAGAGGTTTAGCCAGGGATATGGTCATCTCCCCATATTCGACCTTCATGGCTTTAGCCGTTGATTTTCAGAGCAGCATGGCTAATCTCAAGCTGATGAAAGGGAAGGGCTTTAATGGGGTTTATGGTCTTTATGAGGCTATTGATTTTACCAAAGCACGTGTGCCTTATAACGAAGAGTTTAGTATTGTTAAAAGCTATATGTCCCATCATCAAGGGATGAGTTTTATCTCGCTCAATAATATTTTGGGGAATAACCGGATGCAGGAAAGATTCCACAGGGAGCCTGTTATTAAGTCCATTGAACTTTTACTGCAGGAACAAGTACCTCTTAAGGAATATACATTTAACCCTAATATAGAAGAGTTGAGCGAGGAGAAGGTTCCTGCAATCTCTCGCAAATTGGCTGAGAAACCGGTTATTTACCTAACACCCGATACCAGAATGCCCCGGACCAGCTTCATCTCTAACCGAGAGTATGCTGTGATGCTGACATTATCCGGTTCAGGCTATAGCCAATTCAATGATATTCATGTCAGCCGTTGGCGGGAAGATCCGACCCTGGATATGTATGGTACGTTCATCTATGTGCAGAACCTTAACTCGGGTAATGTCTGGTCAACTACAGCCAAGCCACTGGACTATCCAGGTGAAGATTATAAGGTTACCTGTTTTCCCAATACCGTCAAGTATTCGCGGAAAGATGGAAATATCATCACCCAGATGGAAGTGTTTGTTACACCGGAAGATCCTGTTGAAGTAAGAAAGGTATCTCTTACGAATCAAAGTGATCATTCCAGAGACTTGCAGTTAACCAGTTATCTGGAAGTGGTTTTGGATTCGTTAAAAGCAGATATTGCCCATCCAACTTTCAGTAAGTTATTTATCCAGATCCGCTATGAGAATGATACGCTTATCGCTTTTCGAAGACCGCGTCAACACGATAAAAAGAAACTCTTTGCGATGCACACCTGCTTTGTGGAGGGTGAAATGCTGGGAGAGGTTGAATACGAGAGTGATCGAACCAAGTTCATTGGCAGAGGAAGAACATTATCTGATCCTAAAGCCATGGATTTTAATCAACCATTGTCTAACTCAGTGGGAGCCATCCTTGATCCGATCATGAGTCTACGGACTCGAATCAGAGTGAACCCTGGGAATACAGTCGTGGTCTATTTTTTGACCGGAGTAGGTGACAGTAAGAAGTCGGTACACCAACTATCGGAAAAATATCGAAGTCTGCATATGATCAATCAGGCCCGTGAACTCTCCTGGTCGCAAAACCTGATGGAATTAACAAATTTGGATCTTTCCTTCGAGGATGCTAATCGGATCTCGAGTCTGGCCAGTCAGGTCATATATCCCGGACCCGTCCGTCGCAGTATTAACATCAAAAATAACCAAAGAGGGCAGTCTTCCCTTTGGCCTTATGGGATTTCAGGGGATTTACCCATCGTCTTACTCAAGATTCAAGATAATAATCACCTCAAGCTTGTAGATCAATTGTTAAAGATTCATGAATATTGGAAAATAAAAGGGCTGTTCATTGATCTGGTCATCCTGAATGAAGATAAGACAGGGTATTTTCAAACCATTCAGGAAATGATTCATGAAAAGATCGGGATCAGCCATGTTCGCAAACTGGTCAATAAACCCGGAGGGGTTTTCCTCCTGAAAAGAGATCAGCTGCCGAATGATATGATTCTTCTTCTTCTTCATACCGTGGCTAGAATCATCTTCTCGGGTGAAAACGGATCACTGAATAACCAAATTTTAAAATATGTCCGCTTGGCAGAACAAATCGTCAGTTCAGAAGAGGCCAGAGATAAAAAGTCAACCGAGCGTGAAAGCCCTGAGTCCCAATCATTCAGTACCAGGGATTACAGGAAAAATCTCCTTTTTTATAATGGATATGGTGGATTTACCGAAGACGGTAAAGAGTATGTCATTATTCATGAAAATGAGCAAACAACCCCGTTGCCTTGGGTTAACGTTTTGGCCAATCCAAGATTCGGAACACTGGTGACCGAAGCAGGCTCCAGTTATTCCTGGTCGCAGAACAGCAGGGAACATAAGCTTACCCCCTGGTCAAATGATCCTCTTCTCGATATGAGTGGGGAAGCCCTGTATTTAAGAGATGAAAGGACAGGGAAGTTCTGGTCGCCCGCACCTCAACCTTTTCAGGACAAAGGACGGTATATCACCCGGCATGGCCAAGGGTATTCGAGGTTTGAACATGAACGTAATGGACTTAAACAGGAAACAACCGTTTATGTTTCTCTGGATAAAAACCTGAAGGTGGTTAAGCTCAAGCTCACCAACTTGACCAACTCACTAAAGACTCTTTCTGCATATTATTATGTAGAATGGGTTCTAGGGGTTAACAGACAAGAAAATGCCCCCTATCTTTTTACTGAAATACAAGATAATGTTATTCTTTGTAAGAATGTTTACCAGGAAGAATTCTTCGGCAGAGTTGCTTTCTTAAGTAGTATGGGTGGAAATAACAAATCGTTTACCACCGATCGTAAAGACTTTTTGGGTATCAATCGTAGTTTGCAGAATCCGATTGGATTGGAAAAGGAAAAGCTCTCCGAAAAGACGGGAAATGGTATTGATCCTTGTGCGGTTATCCAAACTGAGGTGGTCGTTAATCCAACTGAAGAGAAGACGCTTTACTTCCTGATGGGAGACGAAGCCAGTAAAGAAGATGCTTTAGCCTTGCTTAAGTCGGTCCAAGATACCTCCATTCTCGAGGCATCCTACCAGAAAGTAGTCGAATATTGGGATAATCTTCTGTCCACGATCCAGATTAAGACACCTGAACCAACTCTTGATTTATTGTTTAACCGATGGTTAATCTATCAGACGTTAGTTTGTCGGATTTGGGCACGTTCAGCTTTCTACCAGTCAGGTGGAGCCTTCGGCTACAGGGATCAATTACAGGATGTCATGTCCTTGTCCATTCTAAAACCGGAGATCGCGAGAAATCAGATCATTCTTCACAGTTCCAGACAATTCCCGGAAGGGGATGTTCAGCACTGGTGGCACCAAGAAAAAGGCAAAGGGATCCGGACCAAGTTCTCGGATGATTTGCTCTGGTTACCTTATGTCACAGCTGACTACATCCAACATACCGGTGATACAAGTGTCCTTGATGAACAGACTCCATACCTTAACCAGGCTCGATTAGATGAAGAGGAAGATGAACGATATGCGATCCCGATGGTGACCGATCACTATGCTTCTGTCTATGAGCACTGTGTGAGAGCCATCGATAATAGTTTAAAATTCGGGGAACACGGCCTTCCGCTTATTGGTACCGGAGATTGGAATGATGGCTTCAGTGCGATCGGCAGAGAAGGGAAAGGGGAGAGTGTCTGGTTGGGATGGTTCCTCTTGTCGACATTAAAAAGCTTTATCCCTCTTTGCCAAGAGCGTCAAGATATAGAAAGGGTACAACGTTACCAGGAAGTGGTAGAAAGGCTTATCTATAACATAGAGAAGAATGCCTGGGATGGAGCCTGGTATCGTCGTGCTTACTACGATGATGGAACTCCTCTGGGCTCCGTCTCCAATCTGGAATGTCAGATTGATGCGATTGCCCAATCCTGGGCGGTCATCTCCGAAAGTGCCAAGGAGAGCCGAGTGCGGGATGCCATGTTAGCCATGGAAAGGTATCTTTGGGATAAAGAAGAAGGGATTCTCAAGCTCTTTACACCTCCTTTTGATAAAACAGAGAACAATCCTGGGTATATCAGAGGGTATATCCCCGGGGTAAGAGAGAATGGTGGGCAGTATACTCATGGTGCAATCTGGGCTGTTCTGGCTTTGACCAAAATGGGTGAGGGAGATAAAGCCATGGAACTGTTCAATATGCTTAACCCTATCAACCACTCCAGAACCAATACTGAAGTAGCTAAGTATAAGGTTGAACCCTACGTCATGGCTGCAGATGTATATGCAGTACAGCCCAATGTTGGCCGAGGAGGTTGGACCTGGTATACCGGTGCAGCAGGATGGATGTATCAGGTCGCCATCGAAGGGATACTGGGAATTAAGATTAATAACGATAAACTGACATTAACGCCGTGTGTACCAGATCATTGGCAGGAATACAGCATTACCTACCGTTATAAGTCAGCAAATTATTCTATTAGAGTCTACCTTAAGCATCAGGATAAGCAGAGCATTGAGGTTGATGGAAACAAACTAGACTCCTTCCCGGTTGTTTTAAAAGATGATGGACAAAGTCATACGATAGAGATTTTTTCATAGTGGTTTAGTAAGAAGGAATTTGGAACACGAATATGGAATACAATTAAAGTTAAATAATGGGATAGGGGGATGTTCATGGGAAGATCTCACGAAATTGAATACAAACTGCATGGGGATGATATGCAGTTTGTGGAAATCGAATTTGATCCGGGTGAAAGTGTCATTGCTGAGGCTGGTGCTCTGATGTATATGGAGCCTGGGATTCAAATGGAAACCATTTTTGGGGATGGATCGAACAGAGATGAAGGCGGACTCGTCGGTAAATTGTTCGGAGCGGGTAAGAGATTGGTTACAGGAGAAAGCCTCTTCATGACCTTATTTACCAATATGGGACCCAATAAGACACATGCTTGTTATGCCGCTCCATACCCGGGCAAAATTATTCCTGTAAATCTCAGTGAATACAATGGCAAGATAATCTGCCAGAAAGATGCTTTTCTTTGTGCAGCTAAGGGCGTATCTGTCGGTATTGAGTTCACCAGAAAACTAGGGACAGGCTTTTTCGGTGGTGAAGGTTTTATCATGCAAAAGCTGGAAGGGGACGGTCTGGCATTCTTGCATGCAGGTGGAACGATCATTGAAAAGACACTTAATCCTGGGGAGACTTTAAGAGTTGATACAGGCTGTTTAGTGGGAATGACCGGCAATATCTCCTATGACATTCAATTTGTAGGTGGCATCAAAACCGCTTTCTTCGGTGGCGAGGGTCTCTTCTTCGCAACAGTAACCGGTCCTGGTAAAGTCTGGCTGCAGTCGCTTCCCTTCAGCAGACTGGCAGATCGCATTTTCGCCTCAGCCCCCAGAGCTGGCGGTGCTCATAAAGGAGAAGGAAGTCTGTTGGGGATGTTAGGAAATGTCTTAGATGGAGATAACCGTTAAATAAAAACTGGCAATTCAACTCACTCACATTAAAATTAACGATTCAAACATTATTTAAAATATAATAATAGCATAACAATCTAAAGCAAAAAGCTGTTATCCAGATGATAACAGCTTTTTCTATAGCATAAGATTCTTTATTACGTAAAGAATAATTTTAGGTAGAGTTCAAAAATAAGGAAAGCAGGGATCAAAAATGGATGTTGAATTACGCTGTGAAGCCAAAAAATGTGTTTACAACTTAAATGAATTATGTACCGCTCCCGAAATTATGGTTCGGGGTGAAGATACCATGGGCGGAAGATTTACGTATTGCTCAACTTTTGCTATAGATGATAATGGAAAAGCTTCTTTAAAACACCTCAATAATAACAATAACTATAACTTCTTTATTACCAGTCCGGAAGTCGAATGTTTGGCAGTCAATTGTGAATATAATCAACGAGAGATGTGCTATGCACCTCACGTTAAAATTGTTAGCTCGATTGCCACTGCACCCATTCAAACTGAATGCCGGACGTTTATCCCAAGGGAAGGGTTATATTCCAACCCGGAGAATGTTGATATCATTAACCATGATTCAGAAGATAGAGGTTAACTGTAAAAATGCATCTTAAATTAAATAAGAAAGAGTTCGGCAAAGGCCGAACTCTTTTATTTTGTCGCGTTAATGATAAAAGTAATAATTATATAATTAAGATCTTATTCTTTTTTCTGAAGTTCATCAATGTTAATAAAAGGAACGACGCCACTACCATTGACAGTAGGCAGCTTTCCATCCCATTTTTTGATGGCTTCTATCTGAGCCTCAATTTTACGAAGCTCAACTAGTTCTGGCGTCAGATAATCTTTCTGAAGTTTAAGAGATTCGGCTTCAGCCTTAGCTGATTCAATCTTTTGTTTCGCTTCGATCTCAATCCTTTGCAGGTCAAGATTGGCTTTGAGAGCTTGTTGTTCAGCAATCTGTTTCTGTTCGATCGCTTGGTTGAATTCAGGGCTGAACTTAAATTCGGTAATGTTAATTTCATCTAATATCATATAATACGTTGACAGCTTTTTACTGAGCGTTTCTTTAACTTTATAACTCACCTCTGACCTTTTGGAAATAAGCTCTTCAGCGGTGTACTGGGCTGTTACTGCTTTTAATGATTCTCCGACAGCAGGATCAACAACTCTTTCTTTATAGGCTAAACCAACATCTTGGTACAACTTATTCACGTTATTCGGATCAAGTCGATAATTGACGGCGATGATAGTGTTGACTACCTGTAAGTCTTTGGAAGAGGTTATCTCTTCAGACTGGGCTTTTTGGATGCGAACTTCAATAGGAAGAATCTCCTGAACAAAAGGTACCTTGAGATGGAATCCCTCATTTAGAACGGTAGGTTTAACGGCACCTAGTTGAACAACCACACCTCGATGTCCAGGTTCTACGATGACATAAGCCTTAAATGCAACAACCGCAGCAATAAGTCCAATGATCAGAATTAATGGCAGAATCTTTAGTAACGTTTTGCCAGTTTTAGCTGGAACAGTATTACTATCCATAGGATCTCCTCTTTCTATTGGTCTTGATCTATCTTTTATCTTAACACATCATCAGATTTTAAGCCAGAAGATAAGAAAATCTTGACAATTCAATAATAGAAAGATAGCAAAACTCTAAGTCTTTATTTTAGGCTATTCAAAGTTTTTTAAATTTTTCCAATAGTAAAATTTTATATACTTATGGTTATATGTAAAAAAAATACTTTAAATGTTAAATAAAAATGTTATTATTAAAGATATGCCAGATCTCGCTTCCTAAAATAATAAACAAAAATTTATTTTATAAAAATGTTATATTGAATACATAATACATTTTGTTTAAGCATTTACTAATGAGAGCAATTTGTATTAAATAGTATAGTATGCCATCGAATGACTGAAGGGTAGTGAACTAGATGCCTGCGAAGAAAAAAATACCTCCGGTATTGGAGATACTTCGAGACAATATAGTTAAATATGGAAATCCTCTGGCCTTAAAGCCAAACGAGACATCGACATGGGCCAAAGAGCTGAATCTGCCGGAAAAAGGAGATATTCTCTTTTATACTGGTGGAGAATATCAACTCCTTCCTTATATCGATTCACTCGTTAAAACTCTAACATACGTGAACCCTGCCAGTAAAATTTTTTCCTGGCTTATGGAAGCCAGAAAACTAATCAATATGACGGGCATCAACGCAGAAAAAATCTATGCCTCAATTCTTGCCAAAGACAAAAAAAGATATTTCTCCATCAACTATAAAGCTGTCTACATTCTTAAACAGTTAGGTTATGACGTTTGTTATGACCGCAAAGGAGAGCTTTATAGCGGAGCGCTGCTCTATGAATTGGGTTTTTGGAAAGATCTTAATACCTATGCTGAGAGAGTGTCTGAGAGCATTCGAAAAACTGAAGCCAAAACGATTGTTTGTATTTCACCCCATGCCGCCGAAATGTTTAAATTGATCTATCCCCAAATCGTAGACTTTCCCGAGATTGAAGTAAAGACATTTACTGAGATGGTTTGGGAAAAAAGGGAGTTATTACCCCCTGTAAAACATAATGAACCGGTTGTTGTCCATGATTCCTGTCGCCTGGCCCGAGAGCTTGGAATCGCAGAGGAATTGAGAGATATTCTGGATGCTGTCGGTGTGAAACACGTGGAGCCCATTCGACATAAAGAATGGACTACCTGCTGCGGAGGTCCCAGCAAAATGCTTTTCCCCGATGTTTCAAAGATTGTTGCAGGTCGTAGAGTCACTGAATTATCCGATACAGGTGCAACGAAGGCTCTCATCTCTTGTCCATATTGTTTGTCAGCACTACAAAGCGGTGTGGATAAAAGTAATGAAATTATCCTGGATGATGTAGTGGAATTCTTATATAGGGGGTTCGTTAATAATGAATGATTTAAATAAAGAATTAAGTGCTTACACCAAGAACTTAAATAAAGCCAGTAAAGATTCAAATATTAACAATGCCATGAATCGTGCGGTTAAGTCTTATCGAGAAAATGTACAGACTGCTATGGAAAGGTATCCGCATACTCCTGAGTTGGCTGAAGAAGTGCGAAAAATAAAAGAATACTCCATGAAGAATAATAAACAGCTTCTCAATCAAGCCATGGAAGTCATTGAGAAAAACAAAGGGAAGGCTTTCTATGCGAAAGATCGGGAGGGAGCTTACCAGATCTTAAATGATATTATCGGGACTGGAAAAGTGGTTGTTAAAGGTAAAAGTATGTTGGGCGAGGAACTCCAACTAAGACATCACCTGGAAAAGCAAGGAAATGAGGTATGGGAAACTGACCTCGGGGAGTTTATCCTCCAATTAAAGGATGACAAACCCATGCATATCCTTTCACCAGCTATTCATGTTCCTAGAGAGCAAGTAGCTGAAATCTTCACCGAATTCTTCAAAAAAGAAGTATCCCCGGATATTCAGGAAGAAGTAGCAGTGGTCAGAGAATTTTTGAGAGAAAAGTACTTTCGGGCTGATGTAGGGATCAGTGGGGCCAATGTCGTAGCAGCTGATACCGGACAAATCGTGATCATTGAAAATGAAGGCAATGTTAGGCTTTGTACGGGTGCACCTCCGGTTCATATCGTCCTGGTTGGCATTGAGAAATTAGTTCCTACCTTTCTTGATTCCATGAAAGTATCTGAAGTCACCTGGCGATATGCCAATTATGTCTGCCCCAGTTATCTGAATGTCATTAGTGGCCCCAGTAAAACAGGGGATATCGAGAAGGTGACTACCTACGGTGCTCACGGCCCCAAAGAGTTTTACGTCATATTTGTTGATAATGGCCGTAGTGAAATGATGGAGAGTGAAGATTTTAAACAAGCTTCTCATTGTTTGCGCTGCGGAGGTTGTATGTATGAATGTCCGGTCTTTCAGGTTACGGCAGGACATTATGGCCGAACCTATTTAAGTGGGATTGGCTCTGTATGGACAACATTTGTCGATGGTGGAGTGGATATGGCGGCACCCATGCTGTATACCTGCTTGCGCTGCGGTCGTTGTGTTGAGCGTTGTCCGATGCAGATCGATGTACCGACAATGGTCGGTAAACTCAGAAGCAAAGTTGTTTCAGACTAAATACAGGACGAAGTACAGGACAGAATTCAATAAACAATGGCATAGTTCCCGAAGCAATTATTTCCTTAACTGGATAGGAAATGTCAGCAGGTGGAATTGACTTCCACATATGATTATATTATCGTAATGGATAGTAAGTAGAGTAGAAAAAAATCTTAAACTTTACTTACTATTGATTTATTAAAGGAGTGTCTAAAGATGGCAGAAAAGATTAAAGTATTGCTTTGCCCTCCCGGCAAAAAGCCTCAACTCACCGAGATAGAAAATGAAATCGCATCAATTGAAGAGATATTAGATGGTGTATTAGGTGTAAAAGTGCTTGATGACAGCGGGATGTGTCTGTTATTTAACGATATCGGGGATCGAAAAGCCTTGGATCTTAATAGAGTTATTCAAAACGATCCGATCTTCGGTTCGTGCATCTTCTGCCGTAAAGATGGGGAGCGGTTCATATCTCTTACTGATGATGAGATTCAGGATCTCGAAAATCTTCTGGCGTGACCCTTACAACTGAAGGTAGGAAAGAACATTGTCAAAAATAACACTCAATACATGGAAACAGGGAACAATTAAAGGGTTTGATACAACCTGGAGTTTAGCTAAAATTATTTTTCCCGTTACCGTCATTGTCTCAATTCTTAAATACACACCCCTCATTAATTTATTATCAGAAGTGCTCTCACCAGTGATGGGAATCTTCGGGTTAACTGGGGATTCTGCGATTGTTCTTGTCCTTGGCAATGTTCTTAATCTTTATGCTGCTGTTGGTGCTATCTTAACCATGGAGCTAACTGTCAAACAAGTCTTTATCTTATCCGTGATGCTTAGCCTGTCTCATAATATTATTGTCGAGACGGCCATCACCACAAAAATTGGTGTCAAACCCTGGACAATGGCAGGGTTAAGACTTCTCATGGCCTTTGCCTTTGCGTTCTTAATGAACCTATTCTGGCCGGGTGGACAGGAGATTGCGCAATACGGTCTTATTCCAGCCCAGACTCACGTCTTAAGTACGTGGTCAGAAATATTACTTAATGCAATCCAGATAGCTTTTATTGGGATCATCCAAATCGTCGTTATTGTCATCCCTGTCATGATTATGATTCAAATCCTGAAAGACATAGATGTCTTACCCTTTTTAGCCAAACTACTCAGTCCCATGACCCGTATTCTGGGGGTTAGTGATAAAACGGGTGTAACCTTATTAGCTGGAATACTCTTTGGAATAGCTTACGGTGCAGGGGTCATTATCCAGACAGCCAAGGAAGAGAATCTATCCAAAAAAGATCTCTATCTTGTCAGTATTTTTCTGGTTTCCTGCCATGCTGTGATTGAGGACACCTTAATTTTTGTGCCTCTAGGTATCAATGTCATTCCTTTGCTACTCATCAGAATCGCCTTAGCCTTTATTGTAACCATCATTACTGCAGGATTCTGGCGTAAGGTCGATCATAAAAAGGAGTTTGCCCAGGAACTTTGATTATTTTCAAGTCTCATAATAATGGTTTGCAAATAGCTTATCTGTCCGGAGGACAGAAACAGAGGGTGGCCATCGCCCGGGCTTTGGCTATGAAACCAAAGGTAATGCTGTTTGATGAACCGACTTCGGCACTTGACCCCGAATTCGTGGGTGAAGTTCTTTCGGTCATGAAGGATCTGGCTAAAGAAGGTATGACCATGGTTGTTGTGACGCATGAGATGGGATTTGCCAGAGAAGTAGGTGATTGGGTGATCTACCTTGATGAAGGAAACATCATCGAAGTCGCCAGACCTGAAGAAATGTTTAATAACCCTATTAACCAGCGGACTCAGGAATTTCTAAGCTGTGTATTATAATTGCTTAAGTATAAAACCATTTTCAGTTTTGATGATCACATTGCTTTTCAGGAGTGAGCCAATTGCCCTTTTAAATGCAGCTTTACTCAGGTGATATGTTTTCTCAATTTCTTCGGGCGAGGCTTTTTCATCGACTGGAAGGTGACCGTGATGCTGCTTCATTTTCTGTAGAATTATTTCAACATCAGTGTTGACTTGTTTATGAGCTAGATCTCTTAGGGAGAGGTCTAGCTTTCCGTCTTCTCTAACCCGGATGACTCTGCCTTCAACTCGATCCCCATTATCAAGATCTGTAAAGTATTCATTGACGGGAATAAGCCCCTGATACTGATCATCAATCGCAACAAAGGCACCTATTTCGGGATGAAGATAATAGATGGTACCCTTGACCTTATCATTTTTCCGGTAAGGGCTATGGGCAGAGAGATATTTGGTAATATCAGTCGTGCAACTGATTCTTTCGCTTTTATCCAAGTAAAGATAAACCAAATACCTTCTGCCAATCTGCAGAGGAAAACGTTGTTCACCGAACGGTAAGAATAAGCCTCTGTCTAGTCCGAAGTCGAGGAAAGCCCCGAATTGGGTTTTGGCTGTTACCTGAAGGTAAGCCAGTTGTCCAACTTCAGCCAGTGGCTTCTTGGTGGTTGCAATCAAGCGATTCTCAGAATCCTTGTAGATAAAGACGTTTAGGATGTCTCCTTCTTTCAGACCTTTGGGGATTTGTTTTGATGGTAATAAGACATTATCTTTACGTTTACCGGTTTGAGCATTAAGATAAGCACCGAAAGGCGAAAAGTTAGATACCTCAAGCTTATTCATTTGACCAATTTTCACGATAAGCACTCCTTCTCTGATACTGTCAATACTATTATTTAACGAATATCTTAGATTATAACTCAACTTTCCCAACATTAAATAATGGTTAAAGCCATGATTCTTCTGACA
>CAYZDF010000050.1:0-20891 GCA_964477085.1 uncultured Gracilibacteraceae bacterium
GCTGCTTAACTCGTCTTGCAAATATGGTAAAAGGGGATGATAGCAAAAAATTTAAGCCATTGAGACTGGATCAACATTATTATCAAACAGGGAGGGAAAAAAATGAAAAAAAGCAAAAAGATTCCGGCATTATTTTTAGCATTGTTTCTCGTTGTCACTTTGGCTGGCTGCGGTTCGTCAGGCAGCAAAGGTAGTCAACCGGCAGCTGCTGCAGCGACCAAGCAAACCGATGTTGTGGTTGTAGGCAGTGGTATGTCCGGCATGTCGGCAGCCATCGAAGTTGCCAGTCAAGGCGCCAAAGTAGTTTTACTGGAGAAACAGGCTGTTCTGGGCGGAAACACCAATGTAGCAGAAGGCATGTTTGCCGCTGAAAGCCCGCTTCAGAAGGAGATGGGCATTACTGGGGTTGACCAGGAAGGATTGTTAAGAGCAGAATTCGAATTCTCAAACTACAAAGTAGACGGAAATCTATGGAAAAATGTCATGAGCCATTCAGGCGAGGATATTCAGTGGCTCCTGGATATGGGTGTTAAATTTGAAGCGGTAATCAGTACCGGCGCCGGCGCGAGGACATGGCACGTTTATGAAGGGTTTGGAAAAACGGTCATTAACGAGCATATGAAACCTACAGCTGAAAAACTCGGTGTGGAAATCATGCTGAACACCCCCGCCACAGAACTTATTATGAACAACGGCCAGGTAGCCGGTGTTAAAGCCACTACGAAAGACGGAAAAACGCTGGACATCAACGCCAAAGCAGTCATTCTGGCAACAGGCGGCTTTGGAAGCAATGAAGAAATGGTGAAAGAACTCACAGGACTTGATACGTCGAAGTATATCTACAGGGGTATGCCTGGACATGATGGCGACGGTATCAAGATGGCTCAAACAGCAGGTGCTCTTACCGGTGAACGTGCTATCCTTATGACTCTGGGTAATTCATTAGAAGGTACTGACCTAAAGTCACAACTCGGTGTAGTAGCTGGTCAGGAACCGTCACTATGGGTCAATCAAGATGCAAAACGTTTCTGTAATGAGGACGTTATTTGGTATTATACCCGTGGCAGCAATGCAATATTGACACAAAATAAAACCTTTACTGTTTTGGACAGTACGGAAATTGACAGACTTGTCAATAAAGATGGTTTAACAGTTGGCTGGGGCATGTATAACATGCCAGGTAAAAAAATGGACCAGTTCCCTACCGAGCTTCAGAAGGCACTTGACAGTAAAAATCCTAACGTATTTAAAGCTGATACACTCGAAGAGCTTGCAACCAAAATGGGTATAGACCCGGCCACTTTCGTAAAAACGGTCAATGATTATAATTCTTTCTGTGTCAACGGCAAAGACCTGGATTACGGCAAAGATCCACAGTATCTCTATCCCGTTAAAACCGCTCCGTTCTATGGTTTCAGCGTAAAAGCAATTAACCTCACTTCCTGTGGCGGCATCAGAGTAAATGAAAAGAATGAAGCAGTAAATAAAGATTATCAATCGGTCAAAGGACTTTATGTCGCCGGACTGGATTGCGACGGCTTTACGGGCGACACTTACGGATTAACTCTTCCTGGCTCGGCTCAAGGGCTATCTTGCTATACCGGCAGAAATGCTGCGAGAAATGCCGCGCAGTTTGCCAAGACAAATTAGAAATGCGTAAACTCCATACACGTTAATAAAAATGCAGGAAACCCCCATCATTGAGGTTTCCTGCATTGAATATCATTGGTAAAACGGAATTCTATCCCTTTAATAATTATTTAATAAAGGTGGAAGGCAAAAGTAGATGAAGAAAAAAGATGTGGTACTCATCGGCATAATCTTATTGGCAGCTGTTTTGGGTTTAGGTGGCTTTCATTATTGGCAAAACGCCGATAGAAACACACATTTGATCGCAGTGATTACACACAACGATACGGTGATCAAGCGTATTGATCTTGATAACGTTGAACAGACCTATACCATAACAGTCGAAGGTGACTTCCATAATCATATTCGTGTGGAAAAAGGAAGAATACGGTTTGAAGAGTCCGATTGTCCACACAAAATATGCGTACTCACCGATTGGCTAACGAAATACGGCGATATAGCCGTATGTCTTCCCAATAAAACAATCATAGAAATCAGCGATGGCACGCAATGATTGATTCATCTTAGGAGTTTCTTATTTCTTTCAGTAATTCATATTCCTTAATTCTCTTATACAATGTAGCTTTGCTTATCCCCAGTATGCGTGCTGCTTCCGTTAAGTTATTATTCGTATCCAATATTGCACGTATGATCATCATTTTCTCCATATTTTTGATAGAGTATCGATCCTCTCCAAAACTCTCGCCAAACTTCGCCGGGTCAGATTTCTGGTCACCTTGAATTGGGCTACTTGAGTTATTTACTGCTTGGGGGAGATTTTCCGGACCGATAATATGACCGTTAGCAGTGTTAACGGCATGAACCATAGCACTTTTAAGCTGTCTGACATTACCCGGCCATTTATACTGCAACAATCGATATATGGCTGCCTCATTCAGAGACGGTGGTGATATCTGTTGTTTGGTCGCTATTTCCACAATAAAATATTTAGCCAGTTCAATAATATCCTGCTCCCTCTCGCGCAATGGGGGAATGCTTACAGTTAATTCCTCCAAACGATAGTACAGATCCTCCCGAAATGCTTTTCTTTCCACCTGCTTGGTTAATTCTTGGTTAGTCGCCGAAATAAGCCGAAAATTTACCGGGATATACCGCGTACCGCCTATGCGCATGACATGTTTCTCTTCCAGTACTCTGAGAAGCACCGGTTGCAGCTCCAACGGCATATCGCCGATTTCATCCAGAAATAAAGTACCCCCATCGGCCAGTTCAAATTTTCCTTTGCGTCCCTGGCGATCAGCTCCGGTAAACGCCCCTGCTTCATAGCCAAATAGTTCGCTTTCAATCAAGTCTTTAGGGATGGCGGCGCAATTAATAGCAATAAAAGAACCCCTCTGGCAGCTTTCGGTATGGATAGCCTGAGCGAATATTTCCTTGCCGGTACCGCTTTCACCCTGAATCAAGATATTATTATCTAATCTTGCAAACCTTTTAGCCAAATCGATGGCTTGTAACAACCGGGGAGATTTGCCGATAATGCTGTCAAAATGATATTTGGTTTTGAGCCCATTGACAAAAAAAGATTTTTTACCAGCTGCCCTTGACTCCATAAAAATAAATGAATAACCCAGCCGATTGCCATAATTGTCATTTAAGATCTTAGCAGAACTCAAAAAAGTCCTTAGATTAGCCTCATGATTAAATATCTCAACATCAAAGACAGGTTTACCTGTTTCCAATAGTGAATTAATACTGGATTGATTTCCTAAAACATCACTGATCATCTTGCCGGTGATATCCGGTTTCGAATAGTTAAGGATCTTGCAAGCTTCTGGATTAGCATGGGTTATCTTGCCGCTTTTGTCAGTAACCATAACGCCTTGATCTGCCGTTTCTAAAAAACTGCCTAATAATTCTTGTCTAGAGATCAGGTGTAATTCATTCTGAATCGCTTCTGCGATAGAAACGATTAATGCCAGGGTATGTGCTTTTTGATACATTATATCTTGACTTACAAGAGTAATCGTTCCTGCCATATTAGTATTGATATCAAAAATCGGAGCTGAAGATGCAGTGTATTGATGATAGCTTTCAGAGTATTGCTCAGGACCACACACTTGCATTGGCGTTTTATAGATTAGACTTAACGTATGCGAAAGAGTTCCGACCGTTTTTTCCGACCAGACAATCCCCGGAATTAAATGCAAATCAGCAACAGTTTTGTGAAAAACCCCTTTTTTATCCACTTCTACATGGAGGATTACTCCTTTTTCATCCGACAACAAAATCATACAATTACTGCATATGGTTTTCAGTTTATAAATATATGGCATTGCAGCTTTAATGAATAGGAATTTCTTCTTCTGCAAGTCGTCAAAATCGTACTTGTCCAAAACAGGACCGAATTTATAATCATAAATACTAAGACCATAACTAGAAGACCTGATCCACGAATCTCTGATAATGGCACGAATGAGTTCTGTTTTTGAGTTGCAATTATTCTGTACAATACTCACCTTGGCTTGGACAATTTCTTCTTGAAGCTTCAACGAAAACTTTGAATTATCTGTAAAGTTTTTTCTTTCTGCGCTTATTATCAGTGGACTAACTTTTTCTTCAAGCAACGTTAAATCAGAAGAATTATTATTTGAATTCATACAAATCCTCCCAATTGCTTTATTTGATCATCTGTATTAATAAATTAGTATTGACAGAATCATATCTCATCATTAAGCAAAGGATTCGAAAAATAGTAAGTATTGTCTCTAGAAAGATGTTTGTTTAGCTTCTCGTAATTAATCATCTAATATGGATTTAAAACGGTTTGTCGCTTGCATGTATTTAACCATTTCATTTATTAACAAGCCTGTTATAAGTCCGGTAGGTACTGATAAGAACATCATTACAGGCAAGTAATAGAAAATCGCTGAGAAATGCAGCACAAACGCCGCCATGATCAGTTGACCGATATTATGCCCAACAGCCCCAGCAACACTGATCCCAATGAAACTTAACCCTTTCAAAGAACGAAGCAGGAGCGCCATGATGACGGTCGCAGATACAGCCCCCGAAAAACTCATAAAAAAACCCATTCCAAACAGAGTTCCGCTAAGCAAGGAACCGAGTATTGTCCGCATAATGGCAATTTGCAGGGCAGTCTTAAAATCGAAAAGAATGAGAGCCAGTAACGTGATGATATTGGCCAAACCCAACTTAACTCCGGGGATTGGCAAGGGATTAGGGAACATACTTTCCACAAAATGAAGTACTGCTGCCTGGGCTATCAGAATCGCAATGACGGCGAGTTTTTTGGTTGAAACTTTGTTATTGCCTGCCATGATAACACCCTCCGTATAGATTATAATCTATTTGGGAATTCAACAAACTACATTCTCAGATTACTGTTAAAGGAGCTATTTGAGATGACTTCAAGCAAAATCGGGCAATATGTCCATGCAAATTCTTTTATTCACTTACTTGATCCCCGGACAAAAATAATCTGCTGTATATTGTTGGTTTTTGCCGTATTAATGAATCGCAATATGATTTATCTAGTATTGTTAATCATATTCATAGCTTTTGTAATTATCTTATCCCATTTAAATAGAATGTCAATCTTTAAAAGCCTGTTGAAGTTAAAACACCTGTTGCTTTTCACTCTTGTTTTTCAGGCAATTCTTACACCGGGACAAGCTCTTATCGTATTCGGAAAAATCATCGTTACAAAAGAAGGCTTGACCGTGGGAATTATTAATATCTTAAGATTGGTGATTTTATTCTTAGGTTCCATGGTATTACTCATGACAACTTCGCCCATTAAGCTTACAGTCGGAATCGAATACCTTCTCCTGCCGTTACGAAAATTTAAGATTCCTATTCATGACTTTACCACGATTCTCAGTATCTCACTGCGCTTTCTCCCCACATTATTTGAAGAAGCATTGACTATTAAGAATGCCCAGAAATCCAGAGGGGCCCAATTCAATTCACCGAAAATATTGGTGCGTATTAAAAGTTATGTTGCCATTCTTATCCCTTTATTTGAATCCTCACTGGTTCGGGCCGCTGAATTGGGGACTGCAATGGACAGCCGTTGTTATACTTCACATCCTAATCAGCTGCGGATCAGCAGTTTAGAAATGACGGCCAACGATATCCTCACTTTAGTAGTGACAGGCTTCATCTTTTTTGCAGGTATTTTGATCAATATTTTTCTTAGGCAGGGTCTTCTATGAAAACTGACGTGGGCATTGAACTCATCAATGTTTCTAAACAGTTTTCCAATGCTTTGCTGGAAAAGTCAACTGCTCTACAAAGTATCAATTTATCGATCAAAAAAGGTGAGTATATCGGGCTGCTGGGAATGAACGGCTCCGGTAAATCAACCCTGGCCAAACTATTTAACGGGTTGCTCATACCTACGGTGGGAAAGGTTCTTATCAATGGAATCGATACTGCGGATACTGAAAGCCTACACAAAATCCGCAGGTTGGTCGGTATCCTCTTTCAGAATCCGGATAACCAGATTGTCAGTCCTATCGTCAGGGAGGAAATTGCTTTCGGTCCTGAAAACCTGGAACTGCCACTCAGTGAAATCAGGCGCAGGGTAGACTGGGCCCTGAAAATATGCGGACTGGAAGACAAACAGTATGAAGCGCCACATTTATTGTCCGGCGGTCAAAAACAAAAAGTCGCACTCGCTTCAGTTTTGGCAATGCTACCTGAATACCTGGTTCTGGATGAACCCACTTCGATGCTTGATCCCTTAAGCCGAAGGGAACTGATGGATCACCTGCGGCTATTGAACCGCCAGGAAAACATTACTATCATTTTGATCAGCCATAATCCTGAGGATCTCATCCACGCCGACCGGCTCATTGTACTCGATCATGGTACAATTTGTTTTGAGGGAACTCCGCTGGAAGTATACTCAGATGCGAGACTGGCGGGCCTTGGATTGGAGATTCCCGCAATTTACCAGCTGATCAGCCAATTAGAAAGCAACGGACATTCTGTACCGGAAAAGATAAAATCAATACAAGAACTGGTGGATTACTTATGTCGAAAATTATAGAGGTCAATCATTTGTCTTTTAGTTATGCCCAGGGCTCACACTGCGAATCTCAAACGCTTAAAGATGTCACCTTTTCAGTAGAACAAGGGGAATTCCTTGGTATATTCGGTCCTAATGGTTCCGGCAAATCGACCCTCGCCCAGCATTTTAACGGGTTGCTGCGGCCTACCCGTGGTTCTGTCACCGTGTGCGGAATTCCCACTTCGAATCTGAAATCAAGCAATGATCTTTGGCAAAAAGCAGGTTTAGTCTTTCAATATCCGGAGCAGCAGATTTTTCAGGTTTCCGTATTTGATGAAGTAGCCTACGGCCCAAGGAATTTAGGTCTGCCTGAGATAGAAATAAAGGAAAGGGTTTGGGAAGCCCTGTTTCAAGTGGGACTTTCTCAGGAATATACTGCCCTATCCCCGGTTACATTAAGCGGGGGAATGCGAAGAAGAGTCGCTATCGCCGGAATATTGGCAATCAGGCCGGAAATACTCATTCTGGATGAACCGATGGCAGGTTTGGACGCAATCGGACGTAAGTTAATCCTCGATATTATTCATAAACGCAAGGAAAAGAATGAAACCACAATCATGGTTTCTCACAATCTCCAGGAAATCATGACCATAGCAAATCAGATCGTAATCTTGAAAAACGGTTCTCTGGCCTATTTCGGCAATATTGCAGATCTACTAAACAGGCCCGAAGTGCTTGCAGATTACCGTTTAGAACTGCCGGAATATTTGCAGGTTATTTATTATTTAGCTTCCAGAGGTATTAATGTTAATACAAATATCTCAAATATAAAAGAGGCAGGCGATGTTATTCGGCAATTTTTAGATTCAAAACAAATAATTTTGTAGCTGGATACAAATATTTTAAGAATTATTGAGCTTTTAAAACATCTTTAAATATTTTTGCTAACGCATACACAATTTCTATTTGTACTTAAATATATTTTATTTGTATTTTAATCATTAATTTTATAAGAAAGCAAAAAAGTTCCATTGACAATGAAACTACGACAACTCTCTAATACGTGGAAATAAGATTTTTGTGAAAAGTAAGACCCCCTTTAACCAGGAGGCCGAAATCATGCATACTATTTATAAAATCCAATTCCTTGAAGTCCCTTCTCTATTTAACACACCTTTGAAATAATTTTCTGTTGCAAATTTTAATTCTCTTAATGCTCCCACTCTGGGGTAGCCGATAACGGACGTTTTCACGCTAATCTTACCTTTCAATATTATTTTATTGAAATACTATCACAAAAAGCATACCATAGGGTAATGCTTATTAATTATGCATTTCCATAGTTATAAGCTATCGCCTAGAGTCATATACGAAAAATTATTCACAGTGAGAAATTAATATATTTTTGATAGATAATGGCAAAGACAATAACTGCATAAGAAATCACAAGACCCATTAAGACTTTATCTCCAAGTAAAATATCAACCGGATCACCATTAGAATCTCCTTCAACCTGCAAGCTGTATTTCATGCAGATAATCATTACAAGCATCACGGTCCATATAATATTTTTGCATGAATGCATAGCGATCGTAGCGGGGTCAACACACCACAGCGCATAAAACACAATTGTCAAGCCTAAACACACATACATATTGCTATTAAGAAAATTTTCATTATAAAAAAAAGACACTTTGCGGATATTACCATGTCTTTTAATCTCATTCCTACGTTTGCCAAGCGCCAAGTAAAAAGACAAAGAGATAACCGTTAAGTAAAGCCAATTGGATATGGCAATAGAGGAAATTATCGAACCATAAATGACTCTTAATAAAAAACCTGATACTAAAATTACAATATCCAAAAGAGGAATATTTTTAAGGCCGCGACTATAAAAGATATTTAATAATATATATGCAATGATGACTATCCAACCGGTTACATTGGTCTTGACTGCCAGAAAGTTAATAACCACAGAGAAAAAAATCAGAAATACAGCCAAAATCTTGGCGGATTTAACCGAAACTGCACCGGAAGCTATTGGCCTTTTTGATTTGATTTCATGTTTTTGGTCGCTTTCTATGTCACAAATGTCATTAAAAACATAGACAAATGATGCTGCCATACAAAATGAGATAAAACCCAAAACATTAGGCAAAAGCATTTCTCTTTGGAATAGATTGCTGCTGAAGACTAAAGGTAAGAAAATCAAAAAGTTTTTTAAATAATGATGGACACGCATCAATTGTAGGTATTTTTTCATTTTTATTAGCCTTTCTTAAGGGTCAGAACCTTCTGCGTTAATACTCTTAAAGGCACTTACAGCTAATATCGGAAAAATCCAAGATGCGATATAGCTGTATCGAGCTTGGGATTCAGTAATTAAGAGGAACAGGGAAAATCCACAGAAAAGGATATACAAAAGTTGTATAGGCCTATTAGAAGATGTTTCATTACGGAATAAACCCACAAAGGATAAGACTACTAAGATTATCCAGACAACCTGATTACAAAGAAAACCATGGGAATGCATAGAAATAATCCTTTTGTTCTCTCTGTGACTACCATGAGCAAACCATGTTTGAGCCGTTTCGTCTGTATGCCCTGCTTCAGCCCAATAAGTGCCTGCAAAATCACCTGAACTCCACTGTCCTCCGTATTTTCCAATATAAAAGGCAACCCATTCTTTAGGAGGGTTTTGCTTAAATCTTTCTTTGATTAACCGTCTGCACTCAGCGTCGACTGCTTTATAATCACCTTTAAATTTACTGAATACAGAAGCATCTTCAACATTCCATCGACCGCCGGAAGCAATATTTGTCCCTTTCAGCATAGAAACAGTTAATGGTTCGGTTCCATGCCACAAAGGATACTCGGTAATACCTATTTGGACCAACATTATACTAATAAGCACAAACGGTAAAATAGATGACACAATAATACTAATCACCACGCTTATCTTTTGTTTAATTTTATTTTGAGCATAAATCAATTCAAATAAAAGATAAGCGAGAATAACAACATACTCGATTGGTCGGAATAAGTGACTGAGACTTAAAAAGATTCCGGAAACGATATAGAATAATATTTTATTTTCTTTCGTTGCTTTGAGAAAGAAAAGAACACTTAGGAGAAATAACGGCATTGCCAGGTTTTCTGAAGCAAAAACATTATTGTAATAAATCATGGGAGGAAAAAAACCTGCGATAAACATAACTACAAGACTTTTCTTTTTATTTTGAAATATCTTATAGGCAATAAAATAGAGCAAAATAACATTGAGGATAGAAAAACAAATATTAACCAACCGGGTCATAGTGAGCGCATCAGTAAACAGATATTGCATTAGGCCAAAGTACATGACTGTAAGAGACATATGCGGAAATCTACCAAAGTAATTTATTCCCTGAAATATTTCCATATTACCCTGAATAAACTGGCTTCCGCCATAAAACATCATGCCAAAATCAGAGACGGGCAGACTGTCAATGCTAAAGAAATATAAGACCCTTAGGACAAGGCTTAAAAAAATAATGCTACTAAAAAGGACTTTGAAATTGGCTTTCGTCTTTATCCAGAAAAACAATAGTCCTAATGCAGCCCAAATGGTAAGGAATACGACTCCTGAATGCAATTTCATTTCGTTTGTAAAGATAATCGTGCTTAAGATGATAGTAAAAAAAAGCACTTTTAAAATATTATTTAATAATAATGTTAATTTTTCCATCTTACCATTCTTTTCTAAAAATAAAGTGGTAATAATTCATTTTAAAAAATATTACTATGGTCTACTTAAAACCATAAGCTGCTTGAATTGCACTCTTTAGAATAAATATATGATATATTTTAACCGCTTTTAACATAATAACATATTATACCATATTCTTAAAAACGGTCAATAAATACATTGCTGGTCTGTTTCTTCCGCAATGGATAAGGTTTTGATTTTTAAGATTCTCGGAGGGGTTATATTAATAACACTTCAATGTTTAAAAGACCCCGCCCATCGGTTGGAATGAACCATACTTTACTTCAGGCTTGTTATCCGCATAACTTTTTAAGCATCCTGCATATGCACTGTGCGCTGTAGTTTTCCTGTCTCCTGACTTGACTAAAGTTTAGTATCAAATTAAAATTCATATAAAACGATGTTTGTTGAGGTGCAAAATGGATATTGATCTGGTGGTTTCATTGATAAGTAAAGTAAGAAGGGATTCGTATAATTATTTAGAGAAGGAACTGGAAGCAGCTGAAGTTGAGGGAATAATTGCCTCACATGGGTCAGTATTGGGTGTATTGTTTCATAACGGCGGAGAGCTGAAGATGAAGGAGATAGCTGAACTGATCGGCAGGGATAAGTCAACAATAACATATCTTGTTAAAGGACTTGTCGATGCGGGCTATATTATTCGGAAAAAAGGTCATACAGATTCACGCGAAACATACATTTCTCTTACAACAAAGGCTTGGAATATACAAAGTAAGATAATGGAAGTATCAGAGAAGTTGATCCAGACTGCCTATATCGGTTTCACCGATTATGAAAAACAAAAAATAACATCACTTTTACATAAAATGGATAAGAACTTTTTGGATAATTTATAACGCTTCGAAAGCAGTTATAGAAAGCAGTTTGGAACAAAAATACTTGACTTTAGTTTTATATTAAACTATTATTGGTTTAGTATAAAACTAATGTCAAGGGGGTCAAGTGATGGAGATGAGTACTTTTTTAGAATACCAAGAAAACGACACACAGAATGTACAGAGTGTAAAAAAATTGTATCAGAAATTAAAGGAAGGTGACAGCACTGCTATATCAAAGTTATTGGTTGATGATCCTACATGGCATGTTTGTCCCGGCTTCCCTCATGGCGGGACCTACCGCAGTGTGGACAAAGTCTTCGGTTTATTTTATTTGAAACTTCGAAATCGTTTTTATTATTTTGACGCCGAACCCGATGTTTTTATTGATGGAGGAGATGTTGTTACCGTACTTGGGTTTTACAAGTTTATGGTTAATGACGGGGATCCGGTCAAACCTGTGCGTTTTTCGCATACTTGGAAAATAACATCGAACGGTCGTATTAAAGGTGTATGGCAGGTTGCCGATTCTTCTCAGTTTATCATAAAAAAAGATTATAACGACAGATTAAGTAATAATGAAATGGAGTCATCGGAATGTCCGGGAGTATAAATGATTTTTCCGGAAATATTGATCCCTATTGCATAAATCCTCTAACATCTTGAATAAAACTTCCCATCATTTTCTGAAACTGAAGAGCTAAATCTTCATAAGTTCCTGTATGCCTCAAATAAATTGCTTTTAAGAGTACACCGCATCCATAAACATGCTATTTTGCAAAATTTCTTATGTATATATGCTCCTTACTCTTTTGATAAGCATTCACAAATTTCCACATGCTTTGAGTAGACAAAAAAGATGTCGCCTAAACCTCCTTGGCGGCGGGAATTTCTGCGATTCGCTTTATTGGGACTGATTCATTTCCGGACCGTATTGGTTGAGATCCGGAAAGAAATACGACACCATTTCTTCGTATTGATCCTGTGCCGAAAGGCAGGTATCCATGAGATATATCTCTTTTCCGTTTTATATTCCTTAAGACGTCGATAATAGAACAACTTATTCTCATGGTCAATGATAAAAGGCAGAATATCATTCTTTAGGCCTCTTTAAACATGATGATACGACCCACACGTCCATTGCCATCCTGAGTAGGATGTATGCTTTCAAATCGGTAATGGAATTCCACGATATTCAAGCATATTCGTCCTCCATATTGGGTGTTTCTTTCAGAATATACGGCAAACGAATAAAAGCCAACACACTTTAAAAAGATCGTCGATAAGCTACCGAACTAACGCAGGAAGCTCTTGCCGAACAGGCCGGAGTGACGACACGATCTACAAGTAGCCACTGCGATAATAAAGGCATTACTGGATACCAAATAAGCAAAGAGCCATCTTCTTCAAGGATGGTTCTTTAACTTAAGTAAGGCAATTGTTCTTTTTCTGTTATTAAACTCTGTTACTCCCAAGCACATCGCTGGGCAATGTATGGTATGATTTCCGTGCATTTGGTAAGGCTATATACTTTTTTTCTATAGCCTTTATTTTACGAGCGTCAGGTTCCCCTCTTTCATACCCCATACTTCATCCGCAACAGAAGATACCTTTTTGGAGTGGGTAACGATTATTACGCATTTACCTTCATTATGGGCCAGCGAAGTTAATATAGATAAAATGTTCTCTTCCGTATCAGTATCTAAGTTACCAGTAGGTTCATCTGCAATGATAATGTCAGGATTATGAGATAGAGCTCTTGCAATACCAACTCGCTGCTGTTCTCCTCCTGAAAGCTTGAGGATTTTACGGTCAGCGGTTTCTTTATTAATTCCAACTTTTTCTAGAAGCTTATATGCGACATTTTTCTTATTGCTTTCCTTTGTTTTGCTAATACACATCGACAACACAATATTTTCAACAGCAGTTGCATTGGTCAAAAGGTTATATCCCTGAAAAATAACGCCTATACTTTCAGCTCTGTATTTATCACGATCAATCTGAGACAGTGGATTACCGCCAAAATTAATTGCGCCGTCTGTACAATTATCAAGCCCTGAAATCAGAGATAAGAGGGTAGTCTTACCTGAACCTGATTTGCCCATAATGGCGTAGAGCTTACCACTGTTAAACTCCGCCGAAACTTTTTTTAATACGGTTTTTGTTGTGTCGCTGTATTTATAGGATACATTTTCCATTGTTAAAAGACTCATGGTATTCACCTTAATTCCTTTCTGAGAGTATCTTTATCGGCTCGTATTTTGTGATATACATGATACCTGCAACGCTTGATATCCCTGCGAGAACAAGAGAAATAAGCACAATCTGTGTAATGGCGTCCGCACTTAGATTTACCTGAAGTTCTGAAAGTGGTTTAGCGTCCGATGAAAAGGTTGGGGCTCCAACTCCCGTTCTGCCCGACGTTGGCACGCCACCACTTGCATTATTATTTTGTTCAGCAAGTTCAATTTGATTTGTAAGCAGGCTATCTGCCACAGGTTGCGATGCCGCTAATCCTACGCCTAAACCAAGGACCAAACATATCCCTGTGATGACAAGCATTTCTGTAAGCAGTCCAAAAGCGACCTTAACTTTTTTCATACCCATGGCACGAAGGACACCGATTTCGTATTTACGTTCACGAATCGCAAGCGTTGATAGAAGAATAAGCACCATTGAACCGAGTATCAATACAACAATCAGGAACGTATTTGTTACCCTGGCAAGTCCTTCAACAGGCCCTACAACTTTTTTATATCCGGCTTCGTCGGTGACAACCTTGTAATAATCAGCCAATCCTTTTTCCCTAAGTTCTTTTTCATAAGCAGGCAGCTGTGTGGGGTCTTTCAAGAAATATTGCGCCGATACACGCCCCTGTTTGGCGAACATTTCCATATTAACCGCCGTGTCAAAACCGGTAAGAATCTCGTTATTTCTATTTTCCATCGCAGATATTACTTCAAGATTTGAGCCAAGCATCGTATTGTCCATATAAATACCTGTAATGGTCAAGCTATGCGTCATTGGGTCATTTTTGTAATAACTGTCCACTTCGATGGTGTCACCAACGGATAAGCTGTTAAGGTCTGCATACTGTTTGCTGACAATACATTCATTGAGATTTTTATACATTTCACCGCCGATAATTTTACGTGTTCCATTTTTGAAATCCTTGTCTGCTTCCGGGTTGTCCGTTGCCATAATTTTGCCTTTTATTGGGACTGTTTCAGGGTTTTTTGTTCCATCCGCCCTTGTCGCACCGCTTATAAAATTAGCAATAAAATGATCCATTTTGCTTTCACTAAGTGAGGACAGCTTTCTAGGTGAAATATCAATTGTTGCCGAAAGGTTTACGCTTTGCAGCAAATCAGACTTTCCAAATTCTATTTGCTGCTGGGGCGTGAGTTCTTTGTAGCTCTCCACTTTTTTGTTTTGAAGCATTTCGAAATCAGTTTCAATTGAAACCTCCGCACTAAATCTCGACTTATAATCTGTAATGATAGCCGATGTTGTTGTGTTAATGATAATAGACACGGCTGTCGTGAGAATGATGGCAAAAATGATGATTGCCATAAAAATGTTTCTGCCCTTATTTCTGCCGATGTTTTTAACGGCATTTGCAATAATATACACCGTCTGTTCGCCCCTTTGTTCAGAATTTATTTGTCGACATGACCTAGTGTAGCAGATGGATTGTTAGGTTTTCGTTAGGTTAAAAAGGGGCTGTCGCAAAATGATTTTGAGAGTCTCAGTAATATATAGCCTCTTTCGGCAGGTTGCGCCATCCTTGGCGCAAACAGCCGCGCTTCGCATCGTGTAACGCATGCGTTACGCGCTTGACGCCGGCTATATATTACTGAAACTAATCATTTTGCGGCAGCCCCTTTTCAAAGCCTCCACCTGTCTGGCAGACCGAGGTTGGTTTATTTATTTACATGTGAACTTGAAATGCGCTATCAGGTTTTGTTGATTTTAGGTAAAAACCTGATGTGATTGCGCTTTGTTTACACGCTTTTTTACATTCGCCGCAGCGAATACATTCCGGCGAGTTAATATTTTTCATAATTTCCACGTTCATTTTGCATTTCTTTTCGCAAGCCATACAGCCATTACACCTTGACTTATCAACGTCCATTCGGTAAAAGCTAAACCCATTGAACAGAGAATAGATAGCGCCTAGCGGACAGATATATTTGCAAAATGGGCGATAAGTAAAAATCGATGCAATCACTATAAAAATGAGTAAACCCATCTTCCAGCCCCACAGAAAGCCTAACATATTGCGTAAACTTTCGTTCTTAAGTACAAGTGGGATGCCGCCCTCCAGTGTCCCTGCCGGGCAAATCCATTGGCAAAAGTAGGGTGATGCGATCCCAAATTGGTTTGTCAACAGAATCGGGAGGGCAATCACCGCCACGAATAGAATCACATACTTAAGCCAGCGCAGCGGTCTATCAATTCCTTTGGGAATTTTGAATTTAGGTGTCGGAATTTTATACAGCAAATCCTGAATAAAACCGAACAGACATAGAAACCCGCAAATCAAGCGTCCCAAAACAATGCCAAATAGCATGAGTATCCCGACAACATAGAAGGAGAAATTATGCTTATTTCCACCTAATACCGCCTGTAATGCGCCGATGGGACATGCCCCCAGTGCGCCGGGGCAGGAGTAACAGTTTAACCCCGGCACACACATGATTTTGCTGTCACCCTGCCAAATCTCGCCTGTGAAAAACCCTCCAATATTGGCGTTAGTCACAACAGCGGCTATTGTCTGAATTAAAGGGCAGCTTCTAAGGAAATTTATTATTTTCAAATGCTCACCCCACCCCTATACATTCAAGACATATCTTAATGGCTTTCTTCAACACGACAAGATGCTCTTCCCGCAACATACCCACAGCAATGAATAAAACAGAGATGACGAACAATCCGCATTTGCCGTGTAACATTATAGACTGCGTAAATTTCTCCATTGACCGCTCACTACCATATTTAGACGCTCCATAATCATTGCAAGATACGCATCCGCTACTTTTCCATCAGCCGACGGCGCGCCTGTCTGCGGCTCACCGACAATATTTCCTTTGCTGTCAACAAAAATTGTTGTGGGGAAAGCCTGTACTTCATTCAGTAAGGATTCTTGGAGTTTTTCATCGGGAACGAGTGTTTTGAACGTGCAATCCAGTCGCTCCATGATTTTTCTTGAAAGCTCCGGCTCCTCGTTCGCATCGCCGCAAATCGTTATAAGGTTTACATTGTCCGGCAGCATGTCGGTATACAATTTCTGTAAGTCAGGCATCTCTTCCACACAATAGGTGCACCATGTCGTCCAAATATTCACAACGGTGAGGTCGTAGTTTCCGAAGTCTTCGTTGGTAAATGTGTCATCGTCCAGTGTTTTCGCACTGAAATCGTTCATATTTATGTCACCGGAAATGGGTTGCGGCTTACCGCCCCCAAAATCATCCTCACCAAGGGGGAACATATAAATACCTTTTTTCAGTGTATCAAATTGTGTAGCAAACAAATCCACATCAGCCTTATCAGTTTCATTGAGCATAAAGCTGGAAAAATCATCGTTGTAAGCAAAATAATATGTATCATCTCCTCGGACTGTGATGATCTCTACATGAGAATACGTGTCTTTTACTTCCAGCAATATTTCAGCGGCCTTGTCATCCTCTGAGGGAATACGCATAATGGAGCATAAGGCAGGGGCGTTTTCCCACACGATTTTTTGCATTTCCTCCGAGGTCGGAGCATCATCTTTAAGCTGTGCTTCTCTTAGCACCTCTGATAAATTGCTGGGATTATAGCGAAGCGTAATGCCATAACAGGGCAAAACGTTGAAAGAAATTTTTCTAGCATCGTTCAATTCTGAGATCTCCGGTGTCAGCTGCAATCCAACCCCCGCCGATTTGAGCATTATACTGCTTTCAAAATCAACCGCTGTTTTATTAATAGACAACATGCCTGTCTCCGCGTATTTCTTATTGATGAAAACGCCGTCATTGTTACACGCGATAAGTAAGCTAAATGTCATGACGATAGCAAGAAGCAGTACAATAAAGTACCTGTTCTTTTTTGAGTGATTCATGTTATTCTCTCCTTCAAGTTTTTATTTGATTCTTCTAAAGGATAGCGTTCCTATCTAACACCTATCTAACAAAATCAGAAACAAGAAAAAACGGACACCTTTTCGTTGTCCGCCAGAGAACCCGTTTTATAACTTTATAACTACTATTTATTATCCATTTTGTAAAGATGACAGACGCAAATCCATCCAGAAAACAACGTCCTTTCCTTTGTTCTCAAGAGAAAAAGGGATTCCCATACAATCAAGTGTTTTCTTTACAATCGTTAATCCTAACCCATTGCGGTTTTGACTTCTGCTCCGAGCCTTGTCTATACGATAAAAGGGCTCATATAACTTTGGCAGACTTTTTTCATCTATATGTGCGTTCGGGTTTAGTATATGCAGACGGATAGTCTGGTTAATCTGTTCTTCACACCATATGCGGATATGTCCTTGTTCCGGTGTGTTCTGAACAGCGTTTATAAGGATATTGGATAATGCCCGGCTGAACAAATTTTGATCAAGAAGACATGTAAGTGTATCGGGGACAGAAACCGTGACTGTTTGCATCTTTGTATCGGCCAGCGTTTGATGAACCGACAGAACAGATTCAATGACAGATTTCAGATTAACATTTTCAAGTTTAGGGTCTATTTTTTTATCGTCCAAACGGACGATTTCCAGTATTTCCGATATTAATTTTCTTTGCAAGGTCATCATATTCACGCATTTCTTCAAATATTCAGGGTATTCCAAGGGCTTTACCACATTCGCCAACATACCTTCTAATATGCTGCCGGTGGCGGCAATTGGTGTTTTTAACTCATGGGAGACTGCCGAAAAGAAATATCTTTGGTTTTCTTCCATTTCCTTTTCCCGATCTATTTCCAGCTTTAATGTTTCATACATTTTGTAAACATCATTTGCAAGTTGACCGATTTCGTCACGACGGGTCGCAGGGGGAGCTACAAACTCTAATTTTGACATCTTTGTGGTGTCTGCCGCTAATTTTTTGATTGGGTTTGCCATGCTGCGTGCGAAGATTGCAGCCGCAAAAACGCTGACAGATAATAAAAGAACAAGTGCGATGATAGTTTTGGTGACGAAGTCCGCATACATATCTGATATTTCCTTGGCCGGCTCAAATACTTTTCCATCTATTATACCCGTACCATCATCCTGGATATTTGAGTCCCCTAAAGGTGCTTCGATAAAGTATGTTTGGCTTTTTTGAAATATCAGATTAACTTGCCCTCCAAAAAACAAGGCCAGCGTGGTAATAATCAATATAAGTAGAGTCAGCGTATAAATGAATATCTTTCCGAAAATGCCAAGGCCCTTTTCTCTTTTCATTTTTCATTTTCCTCCAAGCAATAACCCACGCCTTTGACCGTCTTAATCATATTGACCGGAAGTTTATCCCGCAGTCTTTTCATGTTGGCATGGATAACTCCCTCGTTACCATCAAAATCATATCCCCATATTTTTGTAAGCAGCGTTTCATGTGGGATTATATCGCCTTTGTTCTGTATCAAAAGAAATAAAATATCAAATTCTTTTGGTGTAAGCCCTATATCCTTCTCATTATAAGTAGCCTTATATGATAACGGATATAACGTAAGTTTTCCCACACAAATTTCTTTTTTAAGCGCTCCGCTGCGACGTAAGAGAGCCTCTACTCGCTTTATAAGAATTTGCATAGTAAAAGGCTTGGTAACGTAATCATCAGCTTCATTATTAAAAGCTCTTATTTGGTTATCATCATCGTCCAAGGCGGTTATCATCAAAATCGGAGTGTTGTGAATTTTGCGAAGCTCTTTTAAAAGCTCTTGTCCGTTTGTACCGGGCAACATAATATCCAGAATTACAAGTTGATAATTCTTACTGTAGAATTGCTCCAACGCTTCATCTCCATCAAAGCAGACGTCTACGCTGTAACCCTCTGCCATCAGAAACTTTTTGACCATATCATTGATACTCTCATCGTCCTCAACGACTAATATTTGAATATTCATGAAATCACCTCTGAATCACTATACATCAGCAATCTAACATCTATCTAACAGTTTAAGTTTTCAGCCTCCCGTCCGCAGGCTTTTCCGCATTCTTAGGAATCGCCCACACCTTACTGAAGCGCACTATAGTGGCTCAGTTGTCAAGACAAAAAAATCTTCGACCTCTTACTCGAAAAAAGCTTATAATTAAGGACTCTACATCTGTCTGCGGAAGAAAAAGAAAAGCTACAGACACCACAGGGAACACGAACATGTTTTTCATCCCTTTTCTGAGCATCAGTAGCTATATATGAATCTCCAAATTCAACTTTTGCTTCTGTTGAACCTGTAATAATTTATTTCTAAGAGTACTCCAATACTCATGATCTTTGTTGAGCACTACTTCCTCAACCTGAGATTTTAATAAGGCATAGTGACGGTCTAAGATCCTTTCGACATTCTGCCAATTTTGATCGGATCGATCCAAAATACTTAAACCGTATATCCATATTTTATCTGCTAATTCGCGTACAGAATCGATCACCGACATCACATCCGTGATGTAAGGGATAACCGGACACAACAAAACAGATGATCTTATTCCAGCCAATTTTAATTTCTCCATGGCTTCAATCCTTGCTTCGGTTTCAACGGTATTGGCTTCGAAGTGTTGACGGTCATCAGCACTAGTAAAGGTCATTGAAAAACTAACACAAGGTTCGTCCATTTTCTGCAACACGTCGAGATCTCTCAGCACGAGGTTCGACTTAGTCAGAATACTGACTGAGAAGCCATGCTTCTGAAGCAGCTCTAACACCCGACGAGTTTGCATTTCCTCAGCCTCGCAAGGTTGGTAGGGATCTGTTTCCCATCCCATATAAATTGTCTGGGGTGGGATCTTTGACAATTCAGTTTCGAGGCGTTTAATAGCGTTTTCATGATATAAGATTTCTGATCTCCAATCCGTCTCAGCCTTATTAAGGGCGTAGCAATAGTAACAATAGTGTTCACAGCCAATGTATGGATCGATTTGATAATTCAGATCCTTTAACGAACACGGACTCATGATTTGCTGTTTGGTGCAAGGTGTTGTTTTCATATGATGCTCTCGTTGGGTTGTTCGCTAGATTGCTTTAAATCATTCCAAAACGATTGATGCAGAAAGCTGTTTCCATCAAATCCACAAAGTTGTTCAAACATGGGCTTTGTCACTGTGAATGCAAAGGTATTCTGAGGCAGATATTTTCGCATCGCAATATCTGTCGCACCAACCATTGCTCTCGGTTCATATACACCGACTAAAGGGTATGAGATTCCTGCAATTTTAATCAACTTAGTTGGATTTTTCTTCATGATTTACTCCTTTAACGTTATATCTATAGGAATTTGCTTTTTTTAGAAATCGACCTTGAATCAATTAGATCAAAAAAATTGCTAATAAGCAATAACTATTTGTCAATCTTATCCTTAAAAACCCTACGACAATGGTCATAGTAATTTTTCTTAATAACTCAACTTTCCCACCCTGTCGGGTAGGATAAAACCTTGAAAATCTTAAAAATATGGCTAAAACAGCAAGAAAACCGCCAAAAATGGTATAATGGAA
>CAYZDF010000051.1:0-8140 GCA_964477085.1 uncultured Gracilibacteraceae bacterium
AATGGATCTTTCTCAGAAAGAATCAATGAATGAAGAATCAATAGATAAAGGGATCCAGGTGAAAGTATTGGTAGCAGACGGGCATTGGCTTTTTGCAAAGAATACAGTAGCTTTGTTTGCTTCCGATCCACGGATTGTTCCGGTAGGGATAGCAAAAACCCGAAAAGAATGTCTTGACCTGATTTGCCAATCAGGGCCGGATGTTATCCTTCTGAATATTCGATTCTCCGATGTGAATATAATTGAGTTAATTGAACAAATAAAAATTGTCCGGCCCCAAATCAAAATAATCGTAATGGCAGAATTTGAGCATGATAATTATTTAGCCACATCCATTAAAAAAGCAGCTGAAGGGCTATTGTACAAAGACTGTTCAATAAGCGAAGTGATCCAGGCAATTTTGAAGGTTGCGGCAGGGAACACTTATTATTCTTCAAGCCTGTCGCTCTTCCCGGACATGAGGATGGATTTTGATGATTTGCATATCCCTGCCAAGCCGGTTGAAATCCTAAAAAAAATATTAAACGCTGAGGAGAAAGAAATTATGGGGTTACTGATAAAAGGCCTGCCGAATAAAGAAATTGCCTCAGCCTTAGGATTATCAGTCCGGGACCTAAATGATAAGATGAATATAATACTGCTTAAGTTCGGGGTCGGCACGCGCTTGGAAGCGGCATTATCATGGGCGGATATCGAGGCGAGCGTAAGCCATGTTTCACACAGTCGATGAATTAGATTAACCAACAATATAGTTCCTAAATAGAAAAGGCAGATGACTATATCCTGAGAAGCATAGCACCTTTGTCATAAGAATGCTTTAGTTGACATAAATATTAGGGTATGAGAGTAAGAACGTGTTCACATTGCCAATGAGAATAAATATGAAGAACAATGGGCCTAAACCTTGCTTGACATTCAGAGAGACATTATTGTAAATTAAAAAGAAAATATTACATGGGGGGTGAGAGATTAGATGGAAGATAATCCTGGGGAAATACGAAGTAGTAAGTCACTATGGTGTATTCAATTAAAGACAAAATACATTCTAGGTAGAAGGCATTAACAATCTCTTAAATGGGATTGCTGTGTCTTTTTTTGGTTTTTTAGAGATAATAAGGTGGAGGATGAAAGAGCTTTGTTTACGGATATTTTGTTTTTAATGGTACTCATAGTGCTTAACGCTTTTTTTGCAGCTTCGGAAATTTCCTTAATATCTCTAAACGATAATAAGATAAGGATCCAGGCCGAAGAAGGAGACAAAAAAGCCAAACTCTTGCTAAATCTTATTGGTGAACCAAGCAGGTTTTTGGCTACGATCCAAATTGGAATCACCCTAGCTGGTTTTTTAGCCAGTGCGTTTGCGTCAGAAAGTTTCGCAGCTCCTCTGGTGAATCTATTACTCTCAGCAGGTGTACCGATTCCTGAGGCTTGGCTGAAAACAGCTGCTGTATTCGGAATCACGATAATTCTATCCTACTTCACTTTAGTTCTTGGAGAACTTGTGCCAAAAAGACTCGCCATGAAGAAGGCAGAACCTATTGCAAGGTTAGTGGCAAACCCGCTTAGCGTTCTTTCGAAGATAACTTTGCCATTTGTCAGACTGCTTACAGCTTCTACTAATTTTTTTGTTAAGCTGTTTGGTGTTGACCCTCATGCAGAAGAAGAAAGAGTTACAGAAGAAGAAATTCGGATGATGGTAGATGTGGGTGAAGAAAAAGGTACTATCCAAGAAGTTGAGAAGTTGATGATTAATAATATATTTGAGTTTAATAATAAAACGGTGGAAGAAATTATGACACACCGAACATACATTGCGGCTCTTCCTGTTGATGCGAGCCTGAATGATGTGATTGAGTTCCTTGAGAGGGAGAAATATTCAAGGATTCCTGTTTATGAAGATACAATCGACAACATTATAGGCGTGTTGCATTCAAAATATCTGATTTCATATCTAGCTAAAGAAAAAGAGCAAGAGACATTCCGTTTATCCGATTTTATCAGACAGCCCTATTATGTACCTGCGTCCAAACGGACTGACGAACTCTTCAAAGAACTTCAGCAGAATAAGACCCATTTAGCGGTAATTATTGATGAATATGGTGGAACTGCAGGAATTGTAACATTGGAAGACTTGCTCGAAGAAATCGTAGGCAACATCTTTGACGAAGATGATGAGATAGAAAAGGAAATTGAAAAACTTGATGAAACGACGTTTATGATCAATGGTGCTACAAGTTTGGATGTAGTTGAGGACTACCTTGAAGTTCATCTGCCAACTGAAGAGTATGATACATTAAGTGGTTTTGTGATTGGACAGCTAGGAAGAATACCCAAAAAAGAGGATAAGCCGACTGTAGAATTTAACGATCTGATATTCAAGGTTGAGAAAATAGATAAAAAGAGAATTGCGAAGGTTAAAGTTTGCAGGGTTAGTTAAAGAAAGTAGTACAATATACTTTCTTTTTTCTTTTGGTTATTTGATTAACCTTTTAGGAACGATACCAAATGGATCCCAGGAAATAGGTGTTTCTGCTTGTGTGACCATGACAAAAAGGGTAAATTTAAGAACTGATCATTGGTGCCTAACGCTAAAAAGCTTTGCTCCGGAAGAAAACTTTAAAGATTAAAAAATCATTCACTATTTTTTTACGAATTATTTCTTTGATCATAGCTATAGAAAATAATTATTCTATTCTTTCTCATTTCTAATAATTGGCTAATAAAAAAATATTTTCTCCTACTTCAATCAGAATACAATCTTTTCACACGTAAACACTAAATACAGTCATTACTTACAAGGAGGTGCAATTAATTGCAACGAATCAAAGATAGGTTATTCCTAGGATTAATCGCTGGCTTGGGGGGCAATCTTGTTAAGGAAGCAATTGCAGAAACAGCGGTCTATTTTGGATTAACGAAAAGTACATGCAGAAAAATGATTCCTTTAATATTATTAAATAAAAAAGATGCTAAAACTTGGAAGGGTTCTGTTCTCGGCATAACTACAGACATGACCGTTGCTGCTCTGACAGGTGTTCTAATAACCTATACTCTTTCATTCAGTGGAAAGGATTATAGTAGGCTAAAGGGTATCATGGTTTCTAATGGGATCCTCGATCAAGTATTTAATGCTTTTTCAAGGCTCCTACCGCAGGCAAAGAAAGAACCAAATAGTAATCTAATTTGTAGAGGTATTCATACGGTATTTGGAATAACAGCTGCTTCTATTATAACTTCTTTATGAGATCCTGCTCTTTTTGGAGATAACCAAAACGGAGGTTCGGATAATGAAAAGGATCAACTTGCGGGATTATTACTCGCTCTATCAATCTGACTTTTTTGTAGAAGTTGTGGATGAAATTGCTTCACCCCTGAAGCGCTTCAAGCTGAGCGAGAAGGCTTACAAATTACGCACATACAAGCACAAAGCCTATTACTCTCTTGACCGGGGCGAAGGCATTGAGCAAGAGATTTATGAAAGAAAAGTCACCAATCATGAGCTGTATGCTGCAATCAATAGCCTGCCGGAAACACAGGCAAAGCGTATTTATGCCCATTTCTTTTTGGGCATAAGCAAAGCCGCCATTGCTAGGGCTGATGGCATCGGGGAAAGCGCAGTCAGAGACTCCATCGAGCGCGAATTTAAGAATATCGAAAAGTTTTTAAAAAATTTTCGGTAAGGCCCTGCGGTTTTGCCCGAAAAATGAAGTGGTTATTAGAGGGACAATTTTCACCCCTCGAATTGAATTTTTACAAGTGAATAGGTGTTTATTCGGTACTTTCCCCGTATGTCCTGGAAAGGAAAGCCAGATTGAATGAGGTCAGGTGCGAGCGATCAATATCCAGCAATTAATTAATGCCGGCTGGCATTTAAGGCGACGATACATACGGAGGGATAATGATACTTCCGTCCAGCCACAGCCCCGCTTAAGCGGGATCACGCAATGGGGGCGGCTTGCAGAGAACCTGGGAGAGGTGAAATTCCTATGAGGACGGTCAGCCGCCGTCCGCCGGATAGACCAAAGACTTATAAACCAAAACAGAAGTGCAGTATAGGGTGCGCCTCATCCAATCAAAGAATGTGGTAAGTCGTGACAGCCTGATAACGGCTTTTTGTTGGACATGCTGCAAGGCTGAATACCAAGGTGATTGTTGAAGGCATAGAAAACCGTGAACAATTGCAGGCGGCAAGGATAAATGGTTCTCACTACCGACAAGGTTACTTCCTCGGAAAACCTGAAAATTTATTTCCCGGTTTCTAAAATAATAAATTGAGGAGTGTTTTTTTGAGAAAAGTATTTTTTATCTTAGGTTTGGTTATCGCTTTTGGGAGCGGCATAGGCCTCCTATAGGGGTGAACCCCAGGTTACGCTCGGTATTAATATCTTTGAGCCAGACTTTCAATATCAATATATTATTGAGCAAAGCAAAAGGCTAAAATTAAAGACCATCCGGTACAGATTACAGTACCCTCGGATAATAATCAGAAGGGCAGTCTTGAACACTATGAAAGTTTTGTTCCCGGATTAGTTGGCTTTTTAGAGGATTGCCATAGAAACGGGATTTCTCCTCATATTGATTGCAATAATCCGCCCAAGTGCATTTTTTCCAATGAGCAGCTTGTAAATTTCATCTACTCGGGTTTCGATCTGATTCACAAGGGAATCTGTTCGCCGGTTATGGATATAAGACCCGACTTGAGCGTCGCCCGGTGTTTCGTTTTTGAAGATTATCAAAGCGTAAATATAAAAGACTTTAATACCGTTCAAGATGTAAATGATTTTTTTCTGTGTGAGATTGACAGTAAAAGATATAGTAATCCTCCGTTTAAGCAATGCTCCGGATGCAGGTTCTGGGATGAAAAGAAATGTATCGGCGGTTGTTTGGGGTATAGTGTCAGGGGAAAATCATCTGTATTTCGTACCTGATAGTATGCAAAATCTCCTAAGATATAGTCTTCTCTGAATAGGCATTCACAGATAGTCGCTATAATATATTATATGTTATAATTATCAATAATTAGAAAATATTACCTCAAGAAAGAGGTTATTAAGAAATAATTGCAAGAGAACTAGAATTCCATTTGAAAGAAGAGAAAAGATATGCTGTTTATTCTTGCTGTGTTTGAAAATAAAGAACACCGAAGCCGGTTGGAAGCTTTATATAATGAACATGCTTCATTAATGTACAAGATAGCCTATAGAATCCTGAAAGATCAGCATCTGGCCCAGGATGCTGTTCAGGAAGCATTTATAAATATCTCTAAGAATTTTGATAAAATTATTAAAATTGACTGTAACAAAACAAGGGCATTATTCGTTATTATTGTTAGAAATGTTTCCATCGATATCTACCGGCAGAGGGAAAAGCAGACAGGCGTTTCTTATGAAGAGATCGAAGAAACTTTATCGGGACAGGGACCAAGTGTAGAAGAGATCCTTGTGAGTGCTGAGACTTTTGCTAAACTGGCAAAAAAGATGAAGGAACTGAATCCTTCTTATGCGGACATCCTTTCCCTGAAATATTTTTATAATTATAAAGATGAGGAAATCTCGCAGATGTTAAACATTACTCCGGAAAATACCCGGATCAGGCTTAGCCGGGCTAGAAAGAACCTGATTAAGCTATTACTGAAGGAACAGGAGGCGGCGAACCATGAGTGAACACAAACCTGCAGAAGCGCATGCAAAAGAAAAAATGATGGAAGCTCTTTTTGAATATGCTGCTGCCTGCCACGTCGATAATATATTGGATGAAAATCCCGTTGGGGAGGATTCATCTCGTGAATTTGCCCTTCCACCCGAATTTGACAAGAAAATGAAGAAAATGATTGCCCGCCATGACAAAAAAGAAACCTTAAAAGCCTTAAGGAAAAAGACAATTAAATATTTGCCTAAAGCAGCAATTTTTCTGCTGGTTCTAATAGGCAGCTTTACTATAGTCGTAGCCAGTGTTGAGGCCCTGCGGGTTAAAGCAATAAATATTATCTATGAAATGCATAATCAGTTCACCAGCATTCGAACAACAGACGAGGACAACACAAAACAGCCTATCGTCATACCGCAGGATTGGAACGGATATGTTTCCAATTATATTCCTCCCGGTTTTAGGATTGATAATTCGGAAGAGAGCAAGATGATGAAGATTATCAGCTATAAAAACGCTCAAGGCAAAAGCATCGTATTTACACAGTATTTAAATCTCAATACAGACCTGCGAATTGATACGGAAGGAGCTGCGGTCCAAAATATTACGGTCCAAAATAATGAAGCGCTTTTATCCGAAAAACAAGGACTGATCAGTATCGTTTGGAAAGAAGAGTATTTATTTTCCCTGATAGGGAATGTGGATAAGACGGAAATGCTAAAAATGGCGGAAAGTATAAAGAAAAATTAAATTCAACATTTTTCCAAATGAAGTGTAACAAAACACCTCCTACTTTCGTTTATTTGGATGAAAGGATAAATGAAGGGAGGTGATTTTTATGAGGAAAAGGGTTGTTCTGCTCGTCTTGGTGATCATGCTTCTTTGTACAGCGCCCGCACAGGTATTTGCCCTTGAGACAAACATCGAAAATGATTTGGAAATCGTACCGCTATGGGTAAATATTACTTCATTCGTAAATGCTTCAGACATAACTGGCAGCGGGATATTTGAATTCGAGACAAGGCTTTATGCCCGCAGCAATATTGACAAAGTGGTCATTAATGCCAGTATCCAGCAATATAATAATGGAAGTTGGCAGACAATCAAAAGCTGGACAAGCACTTCCTACAGCAGCAGCGGGTCTATGTATCAAAATTGGGCCGTAATGAGCGGGTACTATTACCGTTTGGTCTCGACTGGTCTGGTGTATCAAAATGGTGTTTTGATGGAGCAAACTTCTTATACCGGGCCGAGTTATTGGTATTAAGGCTGTAACTGCAATAGCCTCTATCTTATTTTTCGCAACGTATTGAGAACATAGGAGAAAGTGCAGTTACAAAGTACGAAAGTTAAATTTAATAAAATGAGGTGAGTAATGATGAACAAAAAGAAACTATTCAAACGGCTTGGGGTGAGTGCAGGTGTATTATGCCTATTAGCCGTTGTGCTATTGGTTGGGAATATAAATAATGTGGGAGCTACACTAACAGAATCGGCGATAGAAAAAGAAGGTAAAGCTTTTGAGTTGGAGGTAGAAAAATCAGTAAGTGATTTAGCTATTAAATCTTTCGATATAGATATCAATAAATATAAACCTCTTTTTTCGGCTGATTTAGAAAATGAAAGTACCAGCGTGACCGCAGATATAAAAACTAAGGTAACGGCCGCTGAGGTCATGTTAGCTAAGGATAAAATGCTCAAAAAAGGTGATAAATTCCCTGCTTGTTTCTATGGAGGAAATGAAGTTTTAATAGCAATTCAACATGCTGATGGAACAATATCGCTTGTCAAATATGATGTATCAGAAGATGTATCAAAACAAAAACCAATTCAAACTGATCACATCGTTAAGGAGGTAAAATAAAATTATGAAAGGGAGTAAATATAAAATTACTTTATTGACATTAATCCTATTGTGTTTATGTGCAGTCCCCGTGTACGCTTTGTCTCTAAGCTATGATTCCGCGATCACTAATTTAGGTTCATACGTCGGGGGTTATTCGTATACCGCAGGTTCAGGGTACGACTATTATGAAGTAGATAGTTATCTTTTTCAAGATGGCACTATAGTAGACGATGACTCTGATACTGATTATTCTTGGGCACAGGGAGATGTAGGTATAAATAACCCATCTGGAACTCAGCATTGGGTTATTCGTGGATATCACAACGGCTGGATTAGTGGTGTAAATGTTTATGAGACAAGTCGTGATTATGGTGATAGTTAACATATATAATCGGGAATACGATAAGCTGATAAACCCTAACAGAAATAGCATATAGTAAAAAAAATCTCAAAAATTTCAATAAAAGTGTAACAAAACACCTCCCATTTTCGTTTATTTGGATGTAAGGATAAATAAATGAAGGGAGGTGATTTTTATGAGGAAAAGGGTTATTCTACTGGTTCTACTGATCATGCTTCTTTGTACAGCTCCTGCACAGGTATTTGCCCTTGAGACAAACATCGAAAATGATTTGGAAATCGTACCGC
>CAYZDF010000051.1:8240-20610 GCA_964477085.1 uncultured Gracilibacteraceae bacterium
GCACTTCCTACAGCAGCAGCGGGTCTATGTATCAAAATTGGGCCGTAATGAGCGGATATTACTACCGTTTAGTCTCAACCGGTCTAGTTTATCAAAATAATGTTTTGATGGAGCAAACTTCTTACACTGGGCCGAGTTATTGGTATTAGGTTTTACTCTTTGTATAACTTTATTCCTTTATCAGGCCAAAATTTCCGCATAAAGCCTGATCACAGAAAATGAGAATACTCTTTAATTGAAAACGAAAGGTGGTTAAAAGATGAATAAAAAAAGAAATTTCTTTATTGTATTAGGGAGTGTATTCGTCTTATCCGCTGCAGTACTGGTCGCATTTAGTAGTAATGCTATTTCTAGTGAGATACCCCAAAAAAGCAACAAATATCTTGAAGTAGAGACAAATGTGAAAAACTTGGCTATAAAAAACTTTGATATTAATACAAATAATGTAAAGATTGTTCTTAGTAGCGATGTGTTTAATGAAAAAAGTTCGACTGTGAGTGCCGATTTAGGGGAAAAACTAGTATCTGCTCTTACGATATTGACAGAAGATAAGACATTCATACCAGGTGATAAGGTTCCAGTATATTTTATCGAAGGAAATAGTATAGTTTCAGTAGCAATTATGCATGCTGATGGAACCATCTCTCTAACAAAATTTGATATATCAAAAGAAGAACCAGTGAAAATTGATCATATAACTAAGGAGGTAGAATAATGAGAAAAAAAGGTTTATTTGTTACCCTAACACTAGCCTTTATAGTTTTATGTTCATCAGTTGCCAATGCTGCAAGTTTTGCTTATTGCTATGGTGTCTTTTATCATACTGATTCTCAAATACAGAGTTATGTCGTTACGGGTATTGATTCAGTGGTTGACAGTATACAACAAAAAGGTTGGTTATATAATGATGATGCCTTTGCTAACTATAATATTAATGGAACCACTATACCTGCTACTTATTCACAAACCCCCGTATTTGCTTCTAATCCTGCTGGGTTGCAAGAATGGCGTTTGGATGGTTGGCATACTGCAACTGATAATGGTTTCACATTGGGATCACGTGACTCGCAGTCTTGGGCTGAAATATAAAAATAGTTTAGGCTTTCTATGCATTGAATACTGGAAAAGTATAAAATTATAAATAATAAAAAACGCTGAAAGGCACAACCAATTAACGGAGGTGCCTCTCAGCTCTCTTTTGCCTATAATCAAAAAAAGTATTTAGCTCTTGCTTGTGATTTGCTTCCCATTATAAAAGAAGGATGTTGAATAAAATTACAGAATGGTTTTTGAATTAGTACGACGTTTTCGTACTACATTTGTTTTTTTAAAAAACTAAACAATCATACGAAAAGGGCAAACCTGTCAAAAGGCAGGGACGCAAAGCCGCGGGTCTAAGGCATTTTTTAGTGCTATGACAGCCGGGTTGCCGTAAAGGCGTATTGCTCAGCCCTTTTATGCGGCTGTTTTTTTGTGTGGCGTGCCCAGCTAAGCACGTATTATCTAACTGGTGAGAGTCCAGTCGGGGTAAGTGCCAAGGCGCCCCGTAGCTAGGATGCCTGCGTAAAGAGAAATCTGTGCGTAGAAGCGCATCGACGGAAGTACCTTTCAGAGAAAGGGCGAGCAAGTTACCAGACCGTAACATGAAGTGAATCTTGCCGCGTCGTCAAAAAGGCCTCGCAAGAGGAAAAAGGAGGAGCCGAGTCCCGCGCACATGGACGAAGGCCACAGAAGATGTACAGAACTTGGAACAGCATCGAAGAACCTCCCGGCGTAGAGAGAGCGGTATGGCAACAAAGATAATGCAGTGAACTGGGGAGACCCTCCCCTACACGAGACAAATCGTAAAGAGAGAACCTATAAGCCGAAAGGTGAAGTGGTAATCTGTAGGAAGGGAGTCGGAGGAGGTCATACTACCAAGGAACAGCAGGACAACACAATCAGTACTGAGATTCCTATTTCTGGGATTAGACCGGAAATAAAATATCCCAATCCTGACGCAAAGTAGAAATAAACTCTTTTAAGAAGTAGAAAGTCTGTAAATTGCGTGATAAATAAGCCCTGTCGATTATGGCGGGCTTATTTGCTTATACTAAATGATATTGTACATCAAGCAGCTGTACTCTAACCGTTGCTTTATGGCGTGAGCAGCCCAGTACATTATGCAGCTGATCTACATGCTTCGTTTGAAAAGCACTTAATCCCAGAGCTATATGGTATAATAGCCCTGTAATAAAATGGTACTTCCGTTTTATCAAATACCAGGGAGAAAACTATGGTAGAAAACAAGAATAAAAAGCAATCCTCAAAAATCAAGATTATTGGCATAACGCTGACCTTAATCATAATTTTGGGAGTTAGCTGCGCGAAATTACCAGTCACCCAGGAAAACAAACAAAAACCGCATGATAATAATCTCGGCAATACAATTCCGGTCGCTCAAGAAAATGTTGAGAACCTGCAAGGCAATATATTGGGGAATCTTGTGGTTCGTAATAGTATGGTGGCAGAGAAAGGAGACACGCATTATTTCATATATTATATAGCCGGGAGTAGTGATGAATCCACTGCACTTTATAGCCAGGGACTAAACGATACGCTTGCAAAAACACTGGTTACTAATGAGACTTCTATCATATTGCCGCAAGTATCGGGGGATTTTGTTTATTATCTTATCAACGGTAAAGGATTGTGCCGGATCAACACCAAAGCTCTGGAGGCAAAAGAAGAGGTTGTCGCTCAGTCGGCTGGCAGATATTCAATCTATGATCATTGGGCTTACTTTTGGAATGAAACCGAAGATAGCCTCTATTATATGGATTTGATGGATATTATGGCCCCACCCCGTAAAATAGCCGAATTCCCAGATTCAGATTTGGATATCCTGGTAGCGCGGGGTGACTTCATTCTTGCCGTAGCAAAGTTTGGCAGTCCAATGCAAAAAAACATGTCTACTCAGATTTGGAAACTGTCTCCGGACGGAGAAAAAAAAGAACTTCTTATGACAACGTCCAATTGGAATGATACTTATATTCAGCCGTATCAGAACCACATTTATTACTATCAGGACAATGCGATCTGGCTCACCAGTCTGGAAGGTGAAAATAAAGAACAAGTCTATACGTCTAACAATTATCTCCATGAATTTATTGTTTCTGCTGATCGCATCTTTTTAGTGGAAGGAAATGAACATGATCCGCATATGTATATTTCTCTTGACCTGAAAGGGAAAGACAAACGCCTCATTTTTAATTTGCGGGGACTCAAGGGATATTTGGGAGAAGACAAATCGAAAATAAACAGTGTTCTTGATGAAATGCATATAAGGGAATTCAGCGTGACTCGGGAATATTTATATCTAACCGGAGTCGCTTATAACTCCGGTCAGATTTGGTTATCGCGAATACCCATTGCCGGGACTGCCGAGGAAAAAAAAGCAGAGACGTTATCGGGCTGGAGATGGAGATCTGTAGATTATTTTATCCAAAAGCAGTAACGACCTACTAGTTATGTCATTGCGCGAATAGCTAAAATGTTCTGAGAAAGTTAGATATAGCCACAGTATAGGAAAAGGACCCTAATTATTGGGTCCTTCTAAAATAAATTTTTAGATCATCTTTTTTAATATTGGACTCCATTGATAAGGTCCTTGATAGCATTGACAAACGCGTCTTGGTAGCCTTTTACCGCTACATCTCCTGGAGTTACTACATCTTCTGGAAATTCGAACAGGCAGGCTTCCATCCCTAATGAGCGAGCGTAACGTGCTACATAGCCCTGTCCGTTATCTAAGTCAGTTACATAGGTTTCAAGTATTTAGAGATTTAAAAAAATCGGAGTCTAATAAGTACATTGTTAACCCCGATTTTTTTGTTTATATTTTTTCCCGCTATTTGGAGTATATCTTCCGGGCTGATGACGATAGAGCTGGACATACCAATGAGCTGTCTGGCGTGAATAGAGTCGCTGCCGAAGGAATGGTTAAGCATCTATTGTCGATTAGAATTGCGGCCTTAACATGCCGACGGGCATTTTCTTTTGGCGCCTTATATCCTGGACGTATGATAATAATGCAAATATTGGTAAAATATAGTATGATCAGAATAGTTATACCGAATAATCGGAGGGTTACTATGAATCATATATCCGAAAACAGTCTTTATGAAAGCATACGAAATACTGTTACTCAAGCACAGCAAAAGATATATGCGACAGTGAACTTTGTTATGGTTGAAACATATTGGAATGTCGGCAAACAAATTTATGAGGCTCAAGGGGAGAATGAACGTGCTGAGTATGGGGCAGGACTGATTAAATTCTTATCTGAAAAACTGACTGAAGAATTTGGACATGGTTATACCGTGCGCAATCTCAATAATATGCGTGCTTTTTATATAACGTTTCCAAATTGGAACGCACTGCGTACCAATTTGAGCTGGACGCATTATCGCATGCTTTTGAAGGTTGAAGATGTGGCAGCTCGCGCCTTTTATCTCGATGAATGTGCCAAATCAAATTGGAGTACAAGGCAGCTTGAAAGGCAGATAAACAGCTTTTACTATCAAAGACTGCTTTCCAGCCAGGACAAGGATGGTGTCAGAAATGAAATTAAAACATTAGAAAAAGGTGTTGAAGCCAAAGATATAATCCGAGATCCCTATGTTCTTGAATTTTTAGGTTTGCAGCAGACACCCAACCTGTATGAAAAAGATATTGAGCAGGGACTGATTGAGCACTTGCAGAAATTCCTGCTGGAGCTTGGCCGAGGGTTTTCTTTTGTGGCAAGGCAAAAGCGAATAACCTTTGACGGAGAACATTATTTTATTGATCTTGTTTTTTATAATTATATTCTGAAGTGTTTTGTTATCATCGACTTAAAGGTCGGGAAGCTGACCCATCAGGATATTGGACAGATGCAAATGTATGTTAACTATTATACGCGGGAGATGATGAACGAAGGCGACAGTCACCCTATTGGCATCATCCTCTGCGCAGACAAGAGTGATTCCGTTGTCAAATATACTCTACCGGAAGATAATAACCAAATTTTCGCTTCTAAATATAAGCTATATATGCCAACGGAGGAAGAACTGAAAAGAGAGCTGGAAAAAGAGCAGGAATTGCTGGAAACTGAACAGAAACTATAATCTAAGCAGATTGATAGAACGTGAGGCAAATTCGGTGATTTACTTTACTGCGGATCAGCATTTCGGCCATAAAAATATAATACGGTTTTGTGATCGTCCGTTTAAGAATGTAGCGGAAATGAACGAAACATTGATAAACAATTGGAACAATGCTGTTTCCGATGATGATATTGTATATATTCTTGGCGACCTGATTTTTCGCAGTGAAAAGTCTGCAAGCTACTATGTAGAAAGATTAAAGGGGACAAAGCATTTGATCCTGGGGAACCACGACCATAAATGGATGAAGAGCTGCAATTTACAGAAACATTTTAAATCTGTATCTTACTATCTCGAAATAAAAGATGGAGAACGAAGAATCGCGCTTTGCCATTATCCCATGCTTTCGTGGGGCGGGGCAGCACGAGGAGCTTTACATATCTATGCACATATACATAACAAAAAAGAAGGATTAGTATTTGAAACATTGAAACAAATGAATAATGTTTTAAATGCGGGAGTAGAAATTAACGACTATAAGCCGGTTACTTTAGAAGAGCTTATTTTTAATAATAGAAAGTTTATGGATGGCTGACGAAAAGGGGTCAACGCCGTCATAAAGAAAAAATATGTAAAGATTAATTTTTATTTGATAATTAAAATGTTGACGCTGTCTGTATTATTTGGCAGCGTTTTGACTGAAAATGCACTTGTAGCTCAATCATTTCGCCCGCAGCATTTCTTGTACTTTTTCCCACTACCGCATGGGCACGGGTCATTTCTCCCGGGCCTCTTGTCGCCTCCGGGAAGGACCCGCAGCAGCGGGCGCTCATCAATATTTCTCATTTCGCTGGGCGTATGGCCCTTATTCAACCATATGCGGGAATTATTCCATATACCGGTTATATAAGGCATCAGCTGTTCAACCTGAGCTTTGGTGCTGAACTCGACGCCGAACTGATCAAACACGTCCATAATTTCTTTAATGGGCGCCTCAGCCATGCAGGCCAGCGCAATTTCTTGTACAATGTCAAACGCTGCCCTGCTGTCCGTAACCAAATTGGCAAGAAGGTAAGTTTCCAGCTGTTCTACCTGTGGGGTCGGCTCAGAATAATCAGAATCAGCATACTGGAGAAACTTTTCCTTGGCCGGAGTGTAGCGTTCTTTTCCCATAACGGCTTTTTCCAGGACAGCAACACCCTGAAAGTCGTTGTCTTCAAAATCAGAATGAACCAAATACTCTTCCCAAAAGCAATAGTCCGAATCCTCATCAATATACTGCAGGAGCGTGGAAAAGAGTTCATCCTCCGTTGTCTTTTCCGTATTTTGCTGATTGAACAATGCCAGCAGTTCATCAAAAGGGATGATCCCATATAAATTGACCGCCGCCCGTGCGTAACGGTCAATCAGAATAGAGCGTTCAATGACGGCTGCCGTTCCATCATGAATCATCTCTGTAAAAACATTGCGAATTTCTTCCGGTACTACAAAAACCATCTTGCCGTCATCAAAGAAAGCCTGAAGGTAACCAAATTCCTGGGTCGCCAGGAAACTGTCGACAAAGATAAGGTTATCGGCAAGCTGTCTCTGACCCGCGACTTTTTGAAAGAAATCCCATTCCTGTTGCTCCAAGCAGCACAGCGCCGGCTTCATGATTTCCGGATTTGGCAAAGCCTCGCTCAAAGCGCTGATAAGCTCGGCCTTCTTCATTTTACCACAGGCTGATATTCTGTTTATCCTTGCCAGGCTCCGCAGTTCGGCAACCGTCTTGTGCGGCAGGATTTCTTGAAGCGTGTACACCGGCTTTTGGGTCAGCGCTTCGTCAAGATTCATTCGGACAACATTACTTAATGCTTTCTGTAAGGCGGGGTCTTTTTTCATACAGGACATACCTCTTGACAGTATTTGCCTCATTATATGTCATCAGTCAGGAATATTCAAACACGGTTGAAAGCAGTACATTGTTGCAAATCAGCTTAATAACGAAAACGTTGGTGAGGACGGATTATCCAGGAACGTCAACCGGAGCGGGAAAATGGAAAAAATTAAGTATTGTGCAGGGGAATTTGAAGGCGACAGAATTCATTGGGTTTCTGCGATAATGACTATATGTTGGGGTAGATTGCATACCTTATTGCTGTTCGCGGGTCAATGGCGTATTTTCTGCCTATAGCAGCAAAACTCATACCATTCAAATAATCTTGTCTTATTGGATGTAGGATATCATTTTCCATAGACGGCTCCCATTAAGATTTCTACAGTGAAGGCGTTGTCATCCGACGTCCTATTCGTTAAAAGCGTGACCTTGATTGCAAGATTATTATATAAGCCGTGGGAAGACGGGGCAACAGCATCATATCCGTAATAACCCGACAAAATGCCCGGTAAGCGAAAGGGAACGCCATCAATATATAAAGCGAGGTTATGGAAAGAATTGTGAATAACGTTGAACTAAAACGTAAAGTCCATTTAACTGCGACCAGTCTTCTGCAAGAAAAGATGTATATATCGCCTGTCGATATGCTGATGAGAATCGGCGTATTATCCGCAGAGGATTATGAGAACTGGCGTTTCGGCCGAGTACCCTATCTTGAGAAAGTATGTAAAACCAATTTGAGCAAACTGTCCTTTATGATGAGAGAACTTAGAGCCTACGCGCGGCAAAATCAGTTAAGGCCCTCCTGGACCGCCTATAATCAGTGGGGAGTAAAAGGAAGGAAGATCCGCTTGCGCTTTAGCAAATCCGGTGATCCGAGCATAGAAGAAGGCTATGCAACCCATTATGTTGCCAAGACCATGAAAGATATAGAAGATGACTGTTGCCAAGGAACATTTGAGGTTGGCGACTTCGAAATATGAAAAAGGCGTCAATTCTAGCGAGGCAATTTTACAGAAGTCATTCGAAGTTGAGGGATTCGAATTATCGCCAGTTGATGAAAGGGGTGATTCTGTAGATTTTAAGGAGTTATTGAACGCCGTTGAATTTCATGATGTTTGGGCAGAGCTAAAGAAAGAATATCCTATGAAAGACGAAACATTTGAGGAATATCTCAAAGTTTTCAATCAGCTGCAGGAAATATCACCGGAACCGAATAATGACGGTTTTTGCTTGGCTGTGGTAAAGGTTGAAGATGGATTTGAACCGGGGAAATTTATCTATGACGTATTTGGAATAAAGCCTGCCGATAAAGACCATTATGCCTTAGAACTATTACCCTGGAAGAAATGGCTGTCACTCAAAGTTATTGACAAATGTATTGAAACATATGGCGCGGCTGTTGTTGTGGCCCATACCTTATTTGAACTGACTTTTTTCGGTTATGATGCTGCTGATGTTGAAGTAAGAATTGAAAAGGAAACAGAAATACTAAAGGAGCGCCAAGAGAAAATCGAAAACGGCTCGGCAAATTATGTTTCCTGGGAGGAGGTGTGCCGGGAGTTCAATTACGTTGATAATCGTACAGAGGAAGAAAAAGAGCGGCAACATAAGGAATTTGAGCGGATAAATGCTAAAAACAAAAGGGTATATGAGAAACTACTAACATAATATTCTTAAGTTTCAATACAGCTAAAGATAGTATCATGCGGCCAGTAAGTCTTCTCAACGTCATTGAACTCATTAGGAGTAAATATAGACAAGTAAATCTAGCTATCAAAATAAAGCATTGCAAACACAGTGCTTATTTATTTCATAAATGGTGATAATAAAACAAAATTGATTAATGGGAGGTGATTGCCATGACGACGACAAAGATACCCAATAGATTAGCTAAGGAAAAGTCTCCGTATCTCCTTCAGCATGCCTACAACCCGGTTGACTGGTATCCCTGGGGGGAGGAGGCATTTTCCAAAGCCAAAGCGGAAGATAAACCAATCTTCTTATCTATTGGGTATTCTTAGTTGAGTGAAGAAGTCCACCTGTCATTGGTGTCATGTTCGCAAAATCATGTAAGTGGTTAAATAGCTCAAAGGCTCTGTTTCCTGGATTCCTGAGTAGTTAAATAAAGAAATACACTCATTCAATTGTTTTGGGTATAATATATTGCAAGCTTAATTAAATAATTATTTAACGTTGTATTGTTTTGATATATAATGATAATAAGATGATCAAAAGAGGTGATCAATATGGCAACCGTTTCGTTTGACAAAAACATTGTCATTAAGGAGCCGGAAGCAATAGAAAAACTTGTTGAAGTGCTTTCTTCAAAGGAAGTAAAACCAATAAACAAAGAACTTGCTTCTGATGAGGCTATGGCAAGGGGTGAAAAGCTATTAAAACAGTGCTTATCTCACTCGAAACGTTCTTAGAAATGACTTCCGAAGATACAGTAAAGGAAGTCATTTCTACTTTTTATTGTTCCAAAGATCAAGATATAGAGAGCTTTCTAAAAAGAGAAAATAAGGCTATTTTATATGAGAGAAAATCTAAAAGCCGTACGTATTTTGTTTTTGACGAGGATGGTCTGGAAAATGGAAGCTTTGTTTTGCTGGCATATTTTACAATCGCAATGCAAACTCTAAAAATTCCGGATGGTATGGCAGCGTCTCAGATAAGAAAACTGGATGGTTTGTATGCCAAAAAGGGGTCTGAAGCAATAACTGAAATTCCTTCATTTCTTATTGGACAACTTAGCAAAAATGATGAGTATGCAGATAAAATAAGTGGTAATGTAGTTTTGGAATATGCACTGTCCATAATTAGTAAGGCACAGGACATTGTCGGCGGTAGAGTGGCTTTTATTGAATGTCAGGACAAGCCTCAATTGATTAACTTTTATGACAGGAATGGGTTCAAATACTTCAGAAAAGACCCGGATGACGGTTTAGTTCAGATGATAAGATTGTTGAATAAATAGGAAAAATAACTCTCGGGGAACCGAGATATTGGATGGTGTGGAATGAGTAAGGCAGGAGCAAAATTTTCCGAGGTGAAAGAGCGTTTAATGAAAGACGTAGAATTTAAAGCGGCGTACGAATTAAAACCGCGCTATGAAGTAATTTCTGAAATTATTGAATCGAAAACCAGCAAAAATTTATTGCAAAAAGAGTGAGGGATTTTAAGTAGGAACAGGAAACCATATATATAATCTCGGGTATCGGTGTAAATATTATAGCTATCGACGGAACGGTAGCTCATTTGTAAAACATTTGATCCTGGGTAACCATGACCACAAATGGATTAAGAGCTGCAATTTACAGAAACATTTTGAATCTGTATCTTACTATCTCGAAATAAAAGATGGAGAACGAAGAATCGCGCTTTGCCATTATCCCATGCTTTCGTGGGGCGGGGCAGCACGAGGAGCTTTACATATCTATGCACATATACATAACAAAAAAGAAGGATTAGTATTTGAAGCATTGAAACAAATGAATAATGCCTTAAATGCGGGAGTAGAAATTAACGACTATAAACCGGTTACTTTAGACGAGCTTATTTTTAATAATAGAAAGTTTATGGATGGCTGATCGAAGTTGGACGGAATAGATAAAATTACCCCAAATAATGGGGGATGGCCCAAAGGGTACTGACGTGAAATATGAAGAACTGCTTGAAAAATATCAGGCATTGTTGATCGAAAACGACAACTTAAAAAAAGAAATCGAAGCACTGAAAACACAGCTGGACTCTGAAAAAGCGCAGCCCTGCGCGGGGGAATACCAGGCTGTTTTTGATTTCTATGAAACATCATATTCCGTTATTGATAAGTTTTCGGACACAACGGAAAAAATCAGATTGTTCATGTCCCTCTTTAAAGGGCGGGATGATGTCTATGCTGTAAGATGGGAAAACCCGAAAAAAGGAACATCGGGATATTCCCCGTTCTGTCTGAATGAGTGGAAGCCCGGATTATGCAGGAAACCTCAGGAGAAGTGCGCGGGCTGCCCCCATAAGCAATATATCGGTTTGGATGAAAAGGTTATTGAAGATCATCTGCGGGGGAGTAATAATTTCGTAGCTGGAATTTACTCTTTATGCCTGGACGAAACGTGTTATTTTCTGGCCATTGATTTTGATGGAGAATATTGGGCCCAAGATATTGCCGTACTTCGGAAAGTGTGCCTTGAATTCCATATCCCTTTAGCGGTGGAACGGTCCCGTTCCGGTCAGGGGGCTCATGCCTGGTTTTTCTTCCAAAGTTCTTTGCCCGCTTCTGTAGCGCGAAGATTTGGCAGCGCCCTTTTGACCTGTGCCATGGACAAGCGGCATGAAGTAAAATTTCAATCCTATGACAGATTGTTTCCCAATCAGGATACCCTGCCCAAAGGCGGCTTAGGAAACTTGATTGCATTGCCGTTGCAAAAAGCAGCCAGAATCAATCATAACACTGAATTCATTGATGAAAGCGGTAAGGCCTTTGATGATCAATGGGCGTTTTTATCCTCCATCCGCAGATTCTCGCCAGATGAAATTGAAAGGCTTACGGCAACCTTAAGCCGAGGCAATGAACTGGGCCAGTTAATAAGAGCGGCGGAGGAGGATCAAGAGGAGGAAAAACCCTGAACGCAAGCAGTATAAAATTAGTAAAAAGTGATTTCCCATATAGATTGGAGATTATCAAAGTCCATATGCTTTTTGTGCCCAAAGCGGACCTCTCCCAACGGGCTATGACTCATCTGAAACGTTTGGCGGCTTTTCAGAATCCGGAATTTTATAAAGCCCAGGCCATGCGTTTATCGGTTGCCAGAATACCCCGGGTTATTTCCTGCTCGGAGGAAACATCTGAATACCTCTGTTTACCCAGGGGATGTGAGAGTGACCTTAAAGAAGTGGGGAAAGAGTTGGGGATAGATGTCCGTTTTAGAGACGAGACTAATCAAGGGAGAAGCATAAATGTGGAGTTTATTGGCAGCTTAAGGTATGAGCAGCCCCAAGCCCTGGAAAGGTTACTGGAATATGACAACGGAATCCTCTGCGGAACCACCGCTTTTGGCAAAACGGTGGTAGCCATGAAGCTCATCGCGGAAAGAAAAGTCAATACCTTGATTCTTGTCGATAGAGTCAGCTTAGTGGCGCAGTGGAAAAACCGGTTGGAAGAATTCCTCACAATAAAGGAAATTATACCCGATGCGCATGATGGGAAAAAGAGAGGCCGGAGAAAAGTAAAAAGCGTAATCGGTCAATTGGGTGCAGGAAGAGACAACCTAAACGGCATTATCGATATCGCGGTTATGCAGTCCCTGTACAGAACAGGTGAAGTAAAAGATTGTGTCAAAAACTATGGGATGGTTATCGTCGATGA
>CAYZDF010000052.1:0-20119 GCA_964477085.1 uncultured Gracilibacteraceae bacterium
CTTCGATTACTTTATGCTTTTGGGATGTCACTTTGGCAATAAGAAAGTATGAACTAGTTTTGCTTGCCTCCCTAGTCCCCACCTGAATTTCAAGGTGGGGACTCTTATATTTTTATCAATTATTTATTCTGATGGGTCTCAAGAAAGCCTAGTTACCAACCTATTTACAAGGTTTGCAAGGTTTGAGGTTCAACCATCTCAGCAAATTATGCAAGTAATTTAGCAATAATAAACAATAATATTGTAAAAATAACAGATATAATAAAGTTATATTCAATGTATACCCCTTTACATTGCATAAGATGAGCTAAAATAATCAAAATGTTAAAAAAAAGAAAGGAGTAGTTTTTTTGAAGATATCACTGATATTTTCGGAGTATTCGCCGATGATCGTCTTCGCAATGAGCAAATTGAAAACAGCCATCTCGGAGATTGGAGAAACATGGATCAATACGCAACAGCAAGATTGCGCCTACATTGTGATTTTAACGAGTGGCAATGAGGCGCAAACCAAATACGGGTTGACTATAGACGCAGAAATAAACACGGAAGGCTTTGAGATTCGTCGTTCGCATTATTGCGGAAATTCGGCGTTGTTTGTTCTGGCTTATGACCAGTCTGGGGCGATGTATGGGGTGCTGGAACTCGCCGAACGGCTTCGAACTCAGGAAGGTTTTTTAGGTGTCTCCGAATGTGTCATCAACGCCAGATTTTCATTTCGTGCTTTGAAGTTTAATCTCCCTTGGTCAAGCTATAGGAAGAACGAATGTTTTAATTTACAGAAAGAAACGGTTCGAGATCTTGCATTTTGGCAATCGTTTTTGGATATGATGGCTGAAAATCGCTACAACGTGCTGACGTTGTGGGGGCTTCATCCATTTCCTTATATGATCAAATCTGCTAGTTTTCCTAAAGCCACTCCTTTTTCTGATGAAGAGCTTGCGGACTGGAAGGAATTTTGGTCATCCCTGTTCCGGATGGCGCGTAACAGAGGTATAGAAACGTACCTGATCGATTGGAACATTTTCGTCTCGGAATCTTTTCGGGAACATTACGACAGCAATGCCGTTAGCGATGAATCGTTCTACCATCACGGAGACTATTATTCTACCGAGCAAATTAAGCAATATACCCGCGAATGCGTGACACAGGTGATTGATGAATATCCGGATCTAGCCGGCCTGGGCGTGTCCTTAGGGGAGCGGATGAACGGCATGACGCCGCAAGAACGGCAGGATTGGATTGCTGATACCTATTATGAGGCCATGCGGAACGCCGGCCGTCCAATCAAATTTATCCACCGGGCCCCTTTCTCCATTGACGCCTCCATCATGAAAGACTCGGTTGAAAATGACCTTCCCGCCGAATCGGTGTGGGTAGAAATGAAGTTTAATTGGTCGCACTCCTTTTCCACACCAAAACTGGTCATGACGCATGGTGGTTCGCAAGGAATGGAGGGATTCTGGGAGCCGAAACCGCAAAACTATAAACTCACCTGGATGATACGAAATGAGGACTTTTTCACGCTGCGTTGGGCTCAGCCAAATTTTGTCCGAGAAATGATACAGCAAAATGGTCATGATTATGTGGGCGGGTTTTACGTTGGATCCGAATGCTTTATCCCTGCTTACGATTATTCTCACCAACCGGGTTCTCACATCCAATGGTCGTACGCCTTCGAGAAGCACTGGCTCTATTATATGTTGTGGGGAAGACTGTTGTATGATCCGGCAACACCCGATGACATATTTGTGAATGCCATCGTCCAACGTTACGGCTCATCCGTCGGACGTCCGTTGCTTGAGGCTTACGCTGCGGTGTGCAAAATGCCGATGGCGCTCGCTTCATTTTTCTTCTCCACTTGGGATTTTACCTTATATTCCGAGGGGTTTCTTGCCACCGATAAATCAGAATACAACTCCGGGAAAGCATTCATTTCACTCGAAGATTTACTGAATAGCCAAACCTTGGAGCCCACCTATTTATCCATCCGCAGTTACCTAGACCGAACCATGAACACAGAATCAGTTGAAGGGTTCGTGACGCCCATCATGTTGGCCGATACGTTGGAGAAGGATGGCCGGCAAGGGTTAGCGTTGCTTGCCGGCATTTCCGGTGATTCGCCTTGCTTGGAATGTGAAATGGCGGATATTAAAGCGTGGGCACATTTGAGCCTCTATTTCGCGGCTAAGCTCCGAGCCGGGGTTTGTTATGAAACGTTTGTAAGAACGGGTGTTGAAACACATCGCCAAGAAGCGCTGCGATGGTTGGAGCCGCCGCATGCCGCCAAGCATTGGGACGATCTTGTCGAAGTGACCGCGTCGCATTATGTGGAGCAACCATTGATGCACCTCGGTAACACACCGTTTTCGTGGAGGTTGTTCAGAACACAGGTGTTGGAAGATATCGAGTTTGTAAAGGGTAGGAGGCACCATGAGTAGTTCCTGGCTTGATGATAGTTGGAATAAATAAAAAGCAGAATAAATGATTGATTCACTAATCTTTTAAAAAGGAAGATATATGATGAAGAAATTTATGGGATCAGATTTTTTGTTAACGAATGAGAAAGGAGCAGAACTATATAATTGTATTGCCAAAGGGCAGCCCATATACGACTATCATTGTCACCTGAGTGCTAAAGATATTGCTGAAGACCGGCATTTTAGCAATATCGGAGAGCTTATGCTGGAAGGGGATCACTATAAATGGAGAATCATGCGAGCCGCCGGCGTACCGGAAACAAAAATTTCCGATCGTAATACACCTTACAAAGATAAGTTTTTGGCTTTTGCTGAAATACTGCCTTACTTTATCGGAAATCCGATTTATCACTGGACACATTTAGAATTGCAAAAGTACTTCAAAATCAGGGAACCGCTTTCCGATAAAACAGCGGAAAGAATATGGAGTGAAGCTAATGAGCAAATTTCGGAAGAAAGAATTAGCGCCCGCTCCCTGATTACATCATCTAATGTAGAGCTTATCGCTACGACCGATGATCCGATTGATAATCTGGCCTGGCATGGCATAATAAAACAAAATGAGGACTTCAATACACGTGTAGTACCAGCTTTTCGGCCCGATCAGGTTTTGAAGATTGATGCTCCGGATTTTAAAAATTATCTCTTGGCTCTCGGTAAAAGCAAAAACACTGTAATTTCTTCTCTTGACGACCTGCTTGAAGTATTGGGTAAAAGGATAGATTTCTTTGCCGCTAATGGATGCCGGTTGGCAGACCATGGAATGGAAAGGGCTCCATTGCTTCGCGGCACATATACTGAAGCTAAGACTGTCTTGGCCAAAGTCCTGGCAGGCGGTGAACTGACGTTGGAAGAAGCTGAAAAATATAGGTTTTACATGCTTTCGTTTTTTGCCGGAGAATATACAAAACGCAATTGGGCCATGCAACTGCATTTCTCTCCCTTACGCAACTGTAATACCAAGCTTTTCAATCAGCTTGGCCCGGATTGCGGGGTCGATTCCGTCGGAGATCCGATATCGGCTCAGAATCTAAAAGTCTTATTTGATGAGATAGAACTAGCTGCAGGTATGCCTAAAACAATTCTTTATTCGATGAACCCCTCGGCATATTATATTTTGGCTTCTATGGCCGGAAATTTTCAAGGTGGAAGCGTTGGCAAAATGCAACTCGGGGCGCCATGGTGGATGCTCGATCACCGTGACGGGATACTCGAACAGCTCCGTTTACTCGCCAATACCGGAGGTTTGGGTCTTTTTGTTGGAATGTTAACGGACTCACGCAGTTTTCTTGCTTATGTTCGGCATGATTATTTCCGTCGTGTATTGTGTTCACTGATAGGTGAGTGGGTGGAAGCAGGAGAAGTCCCAGATGATTCTGAATTACTTGGGAATTTGGTTAAAGGGGTATGCGTAGAAAATGCCAGATTATATTTCGCTATGTAGGGAAAGATTGGATTGGCGACGTGAATGCATAAGGTTGAACACACCTTTTATAGAAAATTTACAATTATTTCCATGAGATGAACGACGCATAATAATTTTTCTTTATTGGGCCGACGTCAGATTAGGTGGAGTGGAGGTACTATGAAAAGTAAAACTATCAAAGAACCGGAAAGATTGTTAAACATTCGGGAGGAATGTGATGTTCTTGTTGCCGGCGCCGGTACGGCAGGGTGCGTTGCGGCGATTGCTGCCGCCCGGAATGGTGCCAGAACTGTCTTGATTGAACAGCTTCCTCTGCCTTCCGGTACGATGACCAATGGAGGGATTGGTTTCAACAGTTTTTTCTCCTCCTATACGGAAGAAACGAAAAGCACTAAAAGGATTGTTAAAGGGATAGCTGAGGAAATAACAGAACGACTGATCAAAGCAGGCGGATGCCCTGGTTACATTAAACTGGATGCAGCTCAAAATCCACATCGCCGTCCATATAGAGTCGTAGGCGATACTGAACTTTACAAGTGTGTGATCAGTCAGATGCTGATGGAAGCCGGTGTGAAAGTATACTTGCATACATTTTTATCTGATGTGATAACTGAAGATGGAAAAGTAGCAGCGGCTGTTATCGAGAGCAAATCAGGCAGAGAGGTGATCACAGCAAAATGCTTTATTGACTGTACCGGTGACGGTGATCTTGCCGTGAAAGCCGGCGCTGAATTTCTTTCAATGCATGACAAGTATGTTATCAGGAGCGCGGGAAAAATATTTAGTATAGGAAACGTGGATTTTGATTCCGTATTGAGATTCGTCCGTGAGGACGGTATGATTTATATGGAAATTTATGGGGATAAATACAGCAAGGAAGAAAAGCTTGTTGGCTTAACCCTTGACTTTACGAAAAGCAAAACGCTAAGCGAAAAAGCCCAAAAGGCGGCCGGATATGCACAAGTATCATTCTCTTCAATACATGAAGGAACGATCGACTATGTAAACTACATAGGGAGGCCCAATGTAGATACTACCAATGTTGAGGATTTTTCTAAAGCGGAAATGGAGCTGCATATCCATGCATGTCAGTTTATGGAGTTTTTAAGGGAAAATATTCCTGGGTTCGAATACGCCTTTATCAGTCATTCGGCAAATCAGCTTGGTATTCGTGTATCCAGAATTGTCAAATGTGACTATTCTATCACGAATGATGAAATCCTAAATTCTGAACGATTTGATGACGAAATTGGACTTTATGGATTCCATGACCGGGCGGAGAAGGATCCTACATGCATAATGAAAAATGCTGGATTTTATGGTCTGCCTTACAGAATGCTGCTTCCCGTAGGGTTGAAGAATCTTTTTGCGGCAGGGAGAATGCTGACAGAGGAACCGAAGGCCCATATGTCAACCCGCAATACGATAGCCTGTATGGTACAGGGTCAGGCAGCTGGTACAGCGGCTGCAATCTGTGCCAAAGACAGTCAAATGACGCGGGAATTGGAATATTCCAGGCTAAGGAAGGCGCTTGAAGAGGGCGGTGTGCATTTTGAACCCAGATAGGTTACGACAATTTTGTGATTATGTCATTATGTCATTATTTTTATCAGAATGTAGTCAAAGAAGTTTGCCTTTCTATAAGTAAACATTGAAAGTGGAGGTTTGAGCAACGAATGAAAATCAAGAGCATTGAAACGTTCACCCGGAATAACATCGGTGTCGTACGCGTTACTACGGAAGACGGTCATGTGGGATATGGACAAATGGCTCCCTATCATGCAGACATCTCAACCATAGTATTGCACCAGCAAATTTCACCTTCTGCCCTCCGTTTAGATTTCGAGGATCCTTTGGAACTGGTGGAAACCCTGATTGAACTAGAGCATAAATTCCAGGGATCATATGTATGTCGCGCAGTTGGAGGACTAGATACCGCATTATGGGATCTTATGGGTAAGCGTACGGGAAAGAGTGTCAGTGAGTTGTGTGGTACCCCTAAACGCGAGTTGGAAGTATACGGTTCCAGTATGCGCAGGGATATTCTTCCACGGGAAGAAGCGGAGAGATTGTACCGGCTTAGTCAGGAGTCAGGGTTTCGGGCGTTCAAGATTCGGATTGGGAAGAAATTTGGACACGATGAAGATATGTGGCCCGGCCGTACGGATGAGATTGTGCCTACCGTCCGTAGGGCCATCGGAGACGGGATTAGGCTGTTTGTCGATGCAAACAGCGGATATTCCCCAAAAAAAGCGATTGAAGTAGGCAAAATGCTCGAGCAGTATGGAGTGCAACATTTTGAAGAACCTTGCCCTTTTCAGGAAATCGAATGGACGAAGCAAGTCACCGATGCCTTGAACTTGTCGGTGGCAGGCGGAGAGCAGGACCACTGTACGGCACAATGGCGGAGAATGATAGCCATGCGAGCGGTTGACATTGTTCAGCCTGATGTCTGTTATGTCGGTGGGTTTAGCCGGGCTCGACGAGTTGCGCGCATGGCAGAGGAAGCGGGATTGGTGTGCATGCCTCATGCAGCGAATCTGTCCATGGTTGCCGTGTTCACAGCCCACTTGGTCGCAGTGATTCCAAACGCTGGAGAGTTTATGGAGTGGTGCATCGAACCCTTGCCGTGGACGAAAGAATTCTTTAAAGAGCCACTGCAGATCCGTGATGGAAAATTCAAACTGCCGGAGGGTCCAGGGTGGGGAGTGGAAATCAGCCAAGATTGGTTGTCAAATGCGGCTTATCGAATCTCACAACTGTAAAAGCAGGTATGGTTTGAGGAGGATATAAAACATGAGAATGATTCAGACCGTGCTTACAACCGTCCAATACGATGAAGACCATTACAGGAGATTAGCCGACGTCTTTGCGCCAGCATCCCTTATCCATTTGCCGATGGACGATGACCATGAGTTAATTCCTTAAAAGCATGCTCATGACGAAAAAAGCCAGCATCGAATCGATGCTGGTTTTGTGCAATATCAAGTCGTTCATCTAAAGGGACTCCTAGATTAGATGCTAAGTCCACTGGCCTTATCAAACATATGGATTTTTGACATATCAAAGCCCAATTTTACAATTTGGTCATTCTTAGCCTGTGACTCTGCGCCGACTCTGGCTGTTACGTTTATACCTGAAATATTGAGATATAAATATGTCTCAGATCCCATAAGCTCTGTTACCTCAACCTTAGCATTAATAATATAATCAGGGTGCGCGCTAAGGAAGTGGGAATCGTCGTGGATATTTTCAGGACGGATTCCCATTATGATTCCCTTGCCTACATATTCTCTGTTTATTTTTTTATTATCAGGAACAGGCAATATATTACCTTTAAACTCCAATAATAATTTACCTTTTCTTTCAATCAGCCCGGCATCAATAAAGTTCATCTGGGGGCTGCCTATAAAGCTGGCGACAAACAGATTGTTGGGATGGTTATAGATTTGCTGGGGAGAATCCACTTGTTGAATTATCCCGTCTTTCATGACTACTATTCTTGAACCCATTGTCATGGCTTCAGTCTGATCGTGAGTAACATAGATAAATGTTGTTTCCAATCTCTGATGGAGTTTAGTAATTTCAGTCCTCATTTGTACTCTAAGTTTCGCATCAAGGTTGGATAATGGTTCATCCATCAAAAATACCTTTGGCTCCCTTACTATGGCACGTCCAAGAGCAACCCTTTGTCTTTGTCCTCCTGACAATGCCTTGGGTTTTCTATCTAAAAGGTGTTCAATATCAAGTGTTCCTGCCGCATCCCTAACCTTTTTCTCTATTTCAGATTTGGGAGTTTTTCTGAGCTTAAGGCCGAAGGCCATATTTTCAAAGACGGACATATGAGGGTATAAGGCATAGTTTTGAAAAACCATAGCGATATCCCTGTCTTTGGGTGCTACATCGTTTACCAGTCTCTCGCCTATATAGAGCTCACCTGAAGATATTTCTTCAAGCCCCGCTATCATCCTGAGCGTAGTAGATTTACCGCATCCGGAGGGGCCGACAAGTACCAGAAATTCCTTATCTTCAATTTCAAGATTGAAATCCTTTACCGCAGTTACATTTTCGGAGTAAACTTTGTAGATATTTCTTAAAGATAAATTGGCCATATTGTTTTCTCCTGTTCATTAATAATTTTATGATAGAGCATACTTAACTGAGCGTTACCTTTAACCTTTGACACCGCCGGCTCGAATGCCTTGAATAAAGTAACCCTGACCTACTGTAAATAGGATAATTGACGGTATAATACCAACTGCCGCTCCCGCCATTTGCAACGAATAATTCATTCCCGATTCACTTTGAAAGGTTGTTAAACCAACCGACAACAATTGCTTATCGAGTGATGTGATGAAAATATAGGGATCAACAAAATTATTCCATGTCCAAACGAATGTAAAAAGCGCCATGGTGACAATAATCGGTTTGCTTAACGGTAAAATAATGTTCCAATAGATTCTGAAATGAGAACATCCATCGATTAGCGCCGCCTCCGATAATTCAAACGGAACTGTCATGAAAAACTGCCGCAACAAGAAGAAAAAGAAAACTAAAAATGTATTCGGGATAATAATTGCCAGTATGGTATCGGTTAAGCCAAGCCATTTATACATAAAAAACCTGGCAACAATAGTTGTATCGGGAGTTACAAGCATCCCTGCGAGAATGATGAGAAAAATTGTATCTCTCCCTTTGAACCTAAGCCTTGCAAAAGCATAAGCGGCTGGAGCCAGAAGTAAAAATCTCAAAGCGATGTGGGAGAGTACGGTAATGATTGAATTTAGATACCATTTAAAATAATATTTATTCGCGAATACTTCCTGATAACTGCCGAAGAAAAGCTCGCTTGGGAAGATATTTAGCGAAGCCATGGAAAGCTTATTTTCGGGCGTTAAGGATATAGCTATCATGTAAATAAAAGGAAATGACATTATTAGTCCAAAAATAAACATGAATAAAGACAGCACATTTTTTTTAATTTTGGGAAGCGACTTTGGTTTCAGATATTGATTTTTTTCATTTTCAATCTTTAATAATGCACCCATTTTTTCTGTCCTTTCCATTGTATTAACGTTATAGTCAAAATTACTAAAAACAGTAACACAGCCTGTGCTGCCGCATAACTATAGTGATAATAATTAAACGCCTCCTCATAGATATTCAATACCGCGACTCTTGAAGAAATGCCAGGACCTCCGTTTGTGAGCGTCTTGACCAGAGCATAATTTTTAAAGGAGCTTGCTAAGCTTGTTATAAAAATGAAAAAGGTTGCGGGTGAAATAGAGGGCAGTGTGACATTAATTAATTGCGAGAATTTATTCGCTCCATCCACCTGGCTTGCTTCATAGAGCTCGCTTGGCACATCTTGAAGCGCCGCAAGATAGATAATGGACACATAAGGGATTTGATGCCATACGTTAACTAAAGCTGTCGTTGGCAGCGAATAATCTGGATCCATCAACCATCCAGGCGGATTTTGCACCCCCAGAGTACTAAGCAATGAATTGACAATACCCTGAGTGTCCAGAAGAAGTGTAAAAATCATTGCTACAGCTACGATATTTGTAACATACGGCAGAAAAATCAGAGATCTGCTTAAGGTTTTAAAGGCAAAGGCCTTATTTAAGAGAAGTGCCAGAAAAAGAGAGATCACCATTACCAACGGCACATAGATTATCGCAAAATAAAAAGATTTTATGAAGGATTCCGTTGCAATCGGATCATTAAAAAACTTAATATAGTTTTGAAAAAAGACAAAATCTATCTTACCATTGAAAATGTCAGCGAAATCCCCAAATTGATTAAAATTTAATAGGCTCATATAAAAAGCAATAAATATAGGTATCATCGTAAACAGTATAAATCCGCCTACATAAGGAGCTACGAAAATACCTGCCGTGATGCTTTCCTGTGTTTTTAAGCTTAATCGCCTGTTCCGTTTACTTTTCATCATTGTTAGTCCATTACCCTCCGATCAGTGGTTTTAAGGCAAAATACCGCTTCCGGCAATCCGGTATTCTTATTTTGGCTATTCCTTCGATATTACTCTCATCACTTGTAGGATATAATTAGCCTGCAAGATTACCTGCAGGCCAATTATAAATTCAATAATTATTCAATAATTATTTGCCTGTGCCCTTAGCCTCATCAGCTATCGCATCATCTGCCCTCTTCTTGATATTCTTCATTGTTGTTGCAAGATCTTGTTTACCCGACATATACATTTGGCCTTCTTGTTTATAAATATCTGAAATCTGAGTCATCGCTGGTCCAAAAATCTTTTCCTGAGCAGCTCCCATGTTATTGTCAAAGTATGCATTTTTAAAATCTTCAACAGTAATGTCTCCATTAAGACTGTCTGACATAGCCTGGAATTGAGGACGCATTGTTGCCTCATCAAACTTCTGATTGGGCGGGAACGCCTTTGTTTCTAAATAGAAATGATTAGTGGCATATTTCAGGAAGTCAAAAGCAGCCTCAGGGTGTTCGGAATTTTTATTGATTCCCATGGTATTGTAGGAAAACATGTTGTTGTTTACAGATGAATCTTTAAATACCGGAGTTTGTACTAAGCCTACTTTCCAATCCCTAGGATAATCTTTTACATTTACCATATCGCGGTAGATCCAGCTGGATACAAATGACATTCCGATCTTCCCTTTTAGGAATTCCCTTGCAGTAAGCTTTTTGAGTGCCGTTTCAGGAAATGACATCTGGATATGATGAACTGCCGAAAGGTCATTGAACCACTTTAAGGCATCAGCGAATGCAGGATCATCAAGGTTAGACGTACCGTCAGCCTTGTAACCTGGAACATTTTGGGTAGTTGCCTTGAAATAGAGCATAGTATCGTAAGTCGGCATAATTGAACCGTATATGCCCTTACTTGGGTCGGAAAGCTTATCGCCAGTGGCTATATAGTCATCCCATGTCCAGGAAGCGTTGGGATACGGAACTCCTGCATCATCAAAGATCTTTTTATTGTATAGTACACCCCAGTAAGTAGCCGCCAACGGCAGGCTATAGGCCACGTCGCCAATTTTGCTTACTTTACTTCCGAAAAGAGCATCATAATCATAACCGGCTTTTTTAGCAAGATCATTCAAAGGAAGAAGTGATCCTGATGAAACATAATGCTGATCAGTTTTTGGTGATTTCATGAATATAAGATCTGTCTTGTCGCCAGTCATTAAGGCAACGTCGATTTTTTTATAAGCTTCATCAACATCTCCGGGAATAACATTAAACTCTACGGTATTGCCCGACTCCTTGGAATAATCGTCAAGAAGCTTTTGAAAACCTGGAGTGTTAACGTCGGCAGTATAAGCAAACACAGTGAGTTTAACACCTTTTTTTGTTCCATCCTGTGTTGGCGTTTTACCTTGATTACCGGCGCATCCGCTTACTAACCCTAAAACCAGAAATACGGATAGAAAAAGACTGATAACTTTTGTTGTCCTCATTTTTTTCCTCCCTAATGAAAATATTTGGACTAGACTTGACAAGCATTCTGTACAGAACTTGTTTCAATCAACCGCTGTATTTAATTTATATTATTAGACAATTTAAATAAAGGCTGAAATCTTCGCTTTTTTCCATCTATTTTATGTCTTTTGCGTTTGTCTTCCCCCGCCGTGTCATTATGCAGTATATAAGCAGTATATAAAAAGTGGCGGAATTTCCGGCAGTCCTTTTTGATTCCAATTTCTTGATATAGGCGTCAGCAAATAATTGTAGTATGATTTTAGTATGATGGAATGACAAAATATGAGGTAAGCTTGGAGGAATAACATGAATTTATTGAGTATAGACGGACGATTATACAAATTTGCCAACCTTCTCTATTATTTATTTGTATCCAGTATATTGTGGGTGATATTCAGCCTGCCTTTATTGACGATAGGTGCGTCCACAACTGCACTCTTTTTTGTAATGGGTAAGATTGTACGGAATGATAATGTCAGTATTCTGAAAAATTTTTGGACCAGCTTTAAACTGAATCTCAAACAAGCTATCCTTATTTGGATTGCATTGGTCTTTGCGTACTTCATACTCTGCGTTAACATAATGAATGTTCATGTATTCGGTAACTTAGCAGTATACATTCGACCTGTGCAGATATTTATAGCAGTGGAACTTTTATTATTAACAATTTACATTTTCCCACTGTTATCAAGATATGATATGACTGCCCTAAATCTGCTTAAGACATCATTATTTATGGGAAACAGACATTTTTTAACCACTATGCTTTGCATATTTTCCTTTTTTATTGTGTCGGTTTTGGTATACTCCTTTACAAGTTTGTTCATTCTTATAGCACCGAGTTTATATGCCCTATGCTCGTATTATTTGATGCACAGGGTATTTCAGAAATACCTGCCGGGAGATAATACTGAAGAAAGGGCTGTTTAATTGCAAAGATTCTAGAATAGTGGAGGAATCCGTGATGAAAAACATATATAAGCTAATGGTGGTTGAAGACGAGTTCAATATAAGAAATGGTCTTATGTCTATTGATTGGAGTATATGGGGATTTGAGGCGGTAGCAAGTGCCTCGAACGGTAATGAGGCACTGGAAATCGCAGCCCGGATAAAGCCGGATGTAATCCTGACTGATATCAAAATGCCGGTAATGGATGGTCTGGAATTAAGTCAAAAAGTGAGAGAGGAATATCCCCGCTGCAAAGTAGTTATCCTAACAGTTTATGAGGATTTTGCTTATGCTAAAGCTGCAATAAATGCAGGAGTATGTGAATATATAGTAAAACCTATTGTCATAAAACAAATTGAAGAAGTATTCCTCAAGCTGAAGAAACAGTTCGACCTGCAACGAAGCGAAGAATCAAAAATTTCCTTATATGAAAAACAGCTTGCAAAAAGCCTTCCTGTTGCCATTGAAAAGTTTTTGAATGAGATTATTGATGAAAAAGTCGATGATATCAATGAAATTGAAGAGATACAATCTTTGCTGGAAATTCGTCTGAATTATTCTTTTTATGCATGTATTATTATTAGTCATCTGGAGGATGAGCAGGACAGGGAAGCAGACAACACGGATTTTGAATTCTCATATATAAAAGAATACATTGAGTCAGTCAAAAAGGGTTATGTGATTCAGAAAGACAATCAGATTGCAGTTATTGCCGCCTTTGATTTAGACAGTGACGAAAAACGTACTTCACAAACCTACATTGAAGATATGGTTTATAGTATTCAAAATGAGTTTCATAGCATTGGTCATAAAAATATCCGTATCGGAGCAGGTAATATATATAACAATATTTTATATTTATCCGCTTCTTATCAACAAGCTGAGGTTGTACTAAAGAGAACGTTTTTTGAAAACGAGCGGCGCATTTTTTTTTCATGGAAGGAAAAGTCCATTAACTACATGTCGATTTTAACTTATCCCTATAACAAGGAAGGTGAATTGATAAACGCTTTAATTGAAGGGGATAGCAACAAATGCCAAAGACTGGTAACAGAATTCTGGGATGAGTTGCGTACGGCTTATAGTCATATTGAGCCTGTGCGTATCCAGAATATTGCCATACAATTGCTGAGCGCTTTCAGCCACAAGCTGAGACAGTATGATCTGGAGTTAAATGATATTGTTCAGAAAAAGTATTCATTCACTGAACTTGTCAGAAAACAAAACAATATCCTGTCCCTCCAAGAGTTAGTTCAGGATATTGTTTTACAAATTGTAGAGTATATTATTTTATTTAACGAGAAGTATACTACTTCGTGTCATAAGGCCATAAAAAAAGCAAAAGTCTTTATTGAAGAAAATTACAATCAAAAGCTTACTTTAAATCAGGTAGCCAATCATGTTTTTTTGAATAAAAGTTATTTCAGCATGCAGTTTAAAAAGGAAACCGGAAAAACTTTTTTGGAGTATCTATCGGAATGCAGGATCAATAAAGCCAAGGAATTGTTGAAAGATACTGACATGAAAGTATATGAGATTAGTGAGAAAGTGGGTTATATAAATCCGAAATACCTGACCGACCTTTTCAAGGAGTACGTGGGCTGCTCTCCGCAGGAATATAGAAAAAAATTGATCTCCTGAAAGAGGTATGCCGTTTATGAAAGTTAAGTTATTCACAACAAAATTTTTATCATTAAAGAGCAGCAGTACCAGAAAAAAACTGGTATTAATTTCATTTATTCTTACAATTAGTGTAATTCTGACGCTCACCATTCTTTTAAGAACAGTTTTTTTAAACTTGTTCATTCAAGAACAAATCGAGTATAAAAATAATTCGTTGGAACAATTTGAGAATCACCTTGACACGATTACCAAAAATATAGAAATCTATGCCCAAAAGATTTATTTGAACAATCGAATTATTAATGTGCTGAATTCAAACTATGACAGAGATGATTACAGCAGTCTCAAAGATATTAAGGATACGCTTGACAGGGAAATAGAAAATATATATGTTTACAGCGAGTTTGTCAATTCCGTCATTCTATTGGGATCAAATAACTTAACCTATATGTACAATCATAACCCCAATTCGCTTGGAAGCAGTTATATGTCTAATGATTTTGATTTTAAAATCTTTATGAACCAACTTGAAGAACTGGATTTAAGAACGGTAAAAAGTGTGCCGTTTTTTCAAGATTCCTCCAGCCTGATGAAGATGGAAGGAAGGGGAAACGACGATATATTTATAGAATTTGCCGATAAAGTACTTTTCCTGAGATTTATCTATAATAGTGAAAATAAGATAAGCGGGGTCGCTGTTATTGTTCTTAATAAAGATTTCTTATCTACCGTGTTCACAGATACCGAAATGTTGGAATCTACCTATGTTTACAGTACAGGGGGCAATATGATATGGTCAAGCACGGGTTTGGAGCTGCAAGGCGGTATAGATAAATTTGGGATTGTTGGTGAAAGGGGACGAGTTGAAAATTACCTTGGTGAAAAGTCGCTGGTTACATCTGATGCTTTAAAAGAGTATGATTTTATCATGGTCAGCGTGAGACAGCTAAAATCCATAATGTATAATCTAATCAATTATCACACCCTTATTTATTTTTTACTAAGTATAATTTTTAGCATTTTCATTTCACATTTTTTATCAAAAAAAATTATCAGTCCATTAAACAGAATGATCAGTTCGCTGCGCAGCGATGTAGATCACTTGGAGAATTTCGCAGAAGTTGATCCCAAACCTTTCATGAATTTCATTAATCTTCGAAATAAAATAACAGTATATTTTATTATAACGGTTATTCTCCCGAGTATCATCTATGCCATGCTGCTGGTCAGTGAATATGTTGACGTCTATCGAAATAATATCATACTCAACACGAGAAACACCTTGCAACAGATCAAGCATAACATTGACAGAAATCTCATGAAGTATAACACCATATCAGAACAGCTGATTACCAATGAAACCATACAGAATTATTATGAGGTATCCATCTCAAATAATGATGTTGGTACCCAGCGACAGGAAACCGAAAAGCTTCTTTCAGAAACCAAGATGCTGTATAAAGATCTGGTTTCCGTAGGATTGTATTTTAATTCAGGGCAAAACTTCTATTCCAGCATCTATTTTGACACATTGCCTGTTACGTCGGTTTCCTCGAAGTTCTTTGAAATTATGTCCACCAATTCAGGAGAAATGACCTATATAACATCGGGAAAAGACTTCTACCAAAACGAGGTTATTTACTTTGCGCGTAAAATAAGAGGGATCTACAGCGGAAACTTTACTAAACAGTTGGGATACTTTCTTTTTTCGGTTGATAAGAATATATTCAAAAATTCCGAAAGAAATACCAAGTTGAGTAACACGGGTTATTACAAGCTGATCGATAGAAATGGCAACATACTGTTCAATAGTAGTATGGCCAGTGATAAAAATCTTTTTGATGGAAATAACACGATAGAGGAGAAATTGAACCAGGACAATGGTTCAATTTCAATCAAGAAGAATGGCAAAAACTATATGGTCATTTATAATACCTTGAATTCTTTTAATATAAAAATCGTTGGCGTTGTTCCTTACGATGATGTTAACACAAAAGTTAATTCCGTCCTATGGTATGGATCCATCGTTTTAGTCTTATACTTCATGGCATTCCTATTTTTTTCTTATTTGATTTCGTTTAGAATTACCAAACCCCTGAAAAAGCTGAAGATGCTGATGGATGACGTTAAAATAGGAAACTTCGATGTCCGGATGTCATATAAGGGCAAGGATGAGATAGGAATTCTTGCCATGCACTTCAACAATATGGTCCGAAGTTTAAAAGAATTAATCGTTGAAAACTATCAAAGTAAAATGAGAGAAAGCCAGCTGTTATTTCTTGAGAAGGAAGCGCAGCTGAATGCGCTTCAGCAGCAAATCAATCCTCATTTCTTGTATAATACGCTGGAGTCTATCAAATGGAGCGCTTTCACGAAGGGAAATATGGAAGTCTTTGAGATGCTTACGGCATTGGGTGTTTTCTTTAAAGGCAGCATTGTTAAGGGTGAACGATTAGTAACCATTGAGGGAGAACTTGAACACTTGAACAGCTATATCTATATCCAAAAAATCCGATTCAAAGAAAGATTTGATTACGTTGAAGAAGTCGATCCCCAGATTAAACGCTATAAAATTCCAAAGCTTGTACTTCAGCCTATCGTTGAGAACGCAATCAGTCATGGCATTGAGTTATCGGATAATAGCGGGATAGTAACCTTGAGAGGCTTCAAGGAAGGCGACAGGGTATTTTTTGAGATTTCGGATAACGGCCTTGGCATGACGGAAGAAAGGTTGGAACAGGTGAACAGTGGTATTCGGTCAAAACAGATAGAGTCCAATTTATCAGGCGTAGGGCTGAATAACGTGTTTAACAGATTGATACTCCACTTTGGAGATAAGGTGGATTTTGAGATCAAAAGCAACCAACGAGAGGGTACGGTTGTAAAACTATCTTTTCCTGTCCAGGAGATATCTGGCGAAGCCGGATCTAAACAGGAGAATGAAATCACGTATTATCGGTTCACCTGATATGACAATTATCTTTATCTCCCTGACATAAAGTGTACGAATATCACAATCTGGCTAGGTTATAACCTTAGATTTACACGGAGCAGAAAGAGATTATTGCTTAGACTTTTGCAGCTGTAATGTATCTAAATAACGTTTTAACAGGGGAGGGGAGTGAGGCTTCTCCTCTTATCCTATTATAAAGATTACAAAAATAAACTAATCATGATGCTTGCAATAGTTTTTAACTCCTTGTGAAATATGGAGCATATAAAAGGTGGATTTGCTTAAAATATATATATTCAGTATCACTGACTGTTGGTTATTAATCTTTATTTATAATCTCTTTAAATCTAAATTTATCCAAGAAATCCTAAAAGTCTAACTTTTTGGTATGTAGTCTTACTATTATCAGTGCCGTAAAAAGTTAATACCAACTTAGCCATTTTTACCATAGCTCATATTTGTCCTGTAAGCCTTTTAAAAAATGGGCTTGGCAATACCCCCTAAGCCTATTTTTGAAAGGCCTTATAAGTCATTCTAGTTGAATAAGCATTTAAGACACCAGATTAACTAGACAGCCCAAAAGGCTGATTATAACTGGATTTACGAAAATATCTATTTTAAAAGGACAGGCCTAAGTCATATAAAAACTTAATCGTACAGGACAAAATACATCTGAATTCAGCATACCTATATACCACTATTGCGCTATATATAATTTTACTTTACATAATATTTATTATGGGACGAATTGTATTATGGTTAAATTGATCACTTTGATATTCCAAATAATGATTCCGAACACGTACTTACCGTTAGTGGTTCTCCCAAACTTTAAGAAATGGATATGGATTAAGCCATTCGCCATTAGAGAGTTCGATGCCGAAATGAAGATGGTCAGGCGTAGATATCGCATCACCGGTATTCCCCATCGTTCCTAAGTAGTCTCCTGTTTCCACTCGTTTGTCAATAAAGAGTTCCGGGTTGATCTTATCAAGGTGTGCGTAGTAATAGTAATTACCATCATCACCTCTAACCCCTACCCTCTCTCCGCCTAATCGGTTCCACCCAAGCTTTTCAATGGATCCCGGACAAACACTTATGACAGGCGTTCCTTTCTTATCAAAGAGGTCTGTGCCTTGATGAGAGCGCTCCCCCCCTTCTCGATCCGCTCCAAATGTATCGATGTAATAACAGGATTTGTGTAAGGGGAAACCATATTTACCCGGTGTATAGATGGTGTATTTATCTAAAAGTATTCGATAATCCTGGGCTAATCGTTTAACATTTTTATCGATACCCGACCAATCCAATTGTTTGAACATAACGTTATGATCCAATTGATTAAGCAGCTTGTTCTCTAGCTCTTTAGACTGATCCGGGGTGGTCTTGAAGGTGGCTAATATAGCGATATAGTCTTTCCAGGCCACAGGTTTAGCTTTCTGATAGAGAATAATTTCATCGGGTGAGAACATAGCCAGCGTTTGATAGTCTTCTGATATAGCCTTGTCTTTGGAAATGAAGAGTTTCCAAATCATCATAAATACCAAAAGAAAAAACGTTAGGACAATCAGAAGTTGAAGTGGCTTTCTTGAACGGTTCATAATAGCTCTCATATAAATGAGCACCTCCATACTCAGTATATATGGAGGTTTGTAATATATATTACAGTTTACTTTAGAATACAAATAGCTATTTAAATGCTAAAGTAATGACTCCAAGTGTAATTTTTAATTGTTATTACATATGATGTTTCACAGGTATATAAATAACTTGACCGGGTTGGATATAAGTACTGCTTAAGTTATTATAGGCGATCGTTTTATGAACAAGTGTATTGATCTCAACGCTTTGATTAACTTGAGATGCCAGTTCCCAAAGTGTATCTCCTTTTTGGACAATAATCCGTTTATATGAAAAATCGGCTGATTTCAGACTTTTATTCTTTTGACTGAGAGTGCCAATGTAAGCAAAGAACGAGACTGCTAGAATCACTAAGAATACTAGAGCCAGGCCTAAAACAAACTTAGTTAGGTTCTTATTCCCTCTTGTATTCGCTCTGTATACGTTAATCATCTCTAATCCCTCCATGCAAACATACGTTCTATCTCTTTGAACTCATTATAATACGAACAGTTGTTCGATGTCAATAATTAATCGAACAACTGTTTGCTTTTTAAAAAATATATGTTACAATTTTAATAAATTGGAAAAACATTTCAGGAGGGATATGATGACTTCTGATCTTTCATCCCGTCAATTAGAAATATTAGAGATCATAAAAAAAGAGATAGCTGTAAAGGGCTATCCTCCATCAGTCAGGGAAATTGGTGAAGCTGTTGGTTTAACATCTAGTTCCACAGTCCATAATCATTTAAACGTTCTGGAGCAGAAAGGATATATCAGACGTGACCCCACCAAACCGAGAGCGATCGAAGTGCTTGATCCTTTTAGTGATTATGTATCAAGAAAGACTGTCCATGTACCTGTGGTTGGCCGTGTTACAGCCGGAGAACCGATTCTGGCTGTTGAAAACATCGAAGACTCCTTCCCTGTTCCCTACGATATGGTCAAATCGGATTCCGTATTCATGTTAAGGGTGCAGGGAGAAAGCATGATCGAAGCAGGAATTCTCGATGAAGATCTGATTCTTGTGAGACAGCAGCAATCAGCCAATAACGGTGATATCGTGGTTGCGCTCCTGGAAGACGAAGCGACTGTTAAACGCTTTTACCGGGAAAAAAATATGATTAGACTACAACCTGAGAACTCCAGTATGGAACCGATTTATGCTCAGAATGTCGCTATTCTAGGTAAAGTTATTGGTCTATTTCGTACCGTTATGTAATAGCTTTATCTGATGATACCACGTCCATTTCAAACAATCATTTTTCATTAAGGGAATTATTATTCTCAATAAAGGATTATGTAAAATACAGGAGTTATGCAGTTGATGGAATTAAATAACAGTCCATAACTCCTAAAAAAGTCTTGAATTGCAATATTAAATGCAACACTCTCCTAAAAAAAGTAGGAAGAAATTTAAAAAAACACTTGACTTTTTCAGAAAGCCCTAATAATCGCGAAGGATGGCATTTCATTTTGTTATTACTTTCGAGATAACGGGTGATTTAGTTGAAAAAGTTTGGTGGTCCATCTTATGAGAAAAAGGATTACGGCCAGGGTGCCGTAATTCCTGTCCT
>CAYZDF010000053.1:0-19415 GCA_964477085.1 uncultured Gracilibacteraceae bacterium
CGCAATACTACCAGTATTACTCATTCCTCCGACAGCCATGGATGGCTTAGTGTCGCGATGCCACGGATGGCAAAAAGTGGCCGCCTTGTCTTACAAAAAATCTGCTCGCCATTATTTTAGGATTAACTGGATTTAAAATGATTATTATGCGAAACAGGCAGCGTACGTACCACTGCCTGTTTCAGCCACCTCGTCCACCTTTCTCCCAGGAAGGTTCCCCATCCTTCCAATTAATAATTGTACTTGATGGTTTTTTTAAAAGCAAGTCATATCAGAAAAATCGAACATTTTATGTCAATGAGAATTGCTCCATCAAATAAGCCTTAATCTCGTCTGGGCTGCAATGGTGTACATTCTGAGTTTCTTTTGCTTGTAGGTTCTTAAGACCGACGGGTATGTTCCATCCTGTCAGTTCACTTAAATTATTCAATGCCTGCCAGGGGTCAGTGGCTTTGAGTGCATTCTTATTCAACGCTCTCAAAACACTTTCTGCAAATTTAAAAGGACTAGCGGTAGATGTAATGACTGTATAAGTATTATCCTTTGTTCTTTGGCGGTAGTCCCAATAAACTTTCATGGCAACAGCAGTATGAGGATCGAGAACGTATCGATCATTATCATAAACCTGAGAGATGGTTTTGGTAACCGTTTCTTCTGTTGCCCACCCAGCATACATATTTTCCTGACAAGCCTTTAGCGTTTGATCGTCTACCTGAAAACTGCCTGTCGTGTTAAGCTCTTTAAACCACGTCCTGATTTGCTGATGGTTTCTTCCAGACATTTCAAAAAGAAAACGTTCAAAATTGCTGGAGATAAGAATATCCATAGACGGAGATGATGTAAGATAGAAAGGCCTCCTGCTATCATAAATCCCTGTTCGGAAAAAATCGGCCAGTACGTTATTCTGATTGGAGGCACAGATTAACTGAGCTATGGGTAATCCCATCATTTTAGCATAATAAGCTGCCAGAATATTACCGAAATTACCTGTTGGTACAACGATATTGAAAGGTTCACCACTCTCCATTCGTTGCTGCCTGACGGCCTGCAGATATGCCCAGAAGTAATAAACGATTTGCGGCAGCAGCCTTCCCCAGTTGATGGAATTGGCTGAAGAAAACACCATGTTATGGGTTTCAAGTTTTTGCCGCAGGTCTGAAGAGGCAAAGACGTTCTTTACCGCTGTCTGACATTCGTCAAAATTCCCTTTGACAGCAGTTACATAGGTATTCGATCCCCCTGCAGTGATCATCTGTCTTTCCTGAACAGCACTGACCCCTCCATCCGGATAAAAAACGACAATTTTAGTACCTTTAACATCTTTAAATCCTTCCAGTGCTGCTTTCCCAGTATCACCAGATGTGGCAGTCAAGATCAATACATCGGAATTCATTCCCAGCTTTTTAGTACTGGCAGTCAGAAGGTAGGGCAATACCTGTAAGGCCATGTCTTTAAAAGCCGCTGTAGGACCGTGCCAAAGTTCAAGTATGCCACACTCTCCGACCTGGACAAGAGGGGCAGGGTTATGGGTGTCGAAACGGCCATCTTCATAAACATCGACAGCTTCTTGTAAAGCCTCTGATGGTAATTCTTTAAAGAATAGCTTCATAAGCTTCAAAGCAATTTCTTTATAACTAAACTTTTCATAATCCTGCCACTTCACCCTGGGTAATTTCTCAGGAACGAAGAGGCCTCCTTGAGGAACCATTCCCTGGGAAATTACCTCAGCTGAGGTTTGGTGTCGAATATTACCACGGGTACTTATATATTGCATTACTTACCTCCTGCAACACAGTCATATCCATCATTATATCTTATTTTTGGATGACTCTAAAGAAATATTCAATCAGATATTGAATAATATTATGATATTTCCTTATAATGGGTTAATAAGGAATGTTTTAATACGGAATAAGTTAATACAGTAGAAACGAAGGTGATCTGATGTCCGAAAACTATATGAGAAAATACCGCCAAACATTGCAGCTAGGTGTGATCAAGGTAGTAAAGGAACTCTTCCCCGAAGAAAAGCTAAAAATACCCTATTCCATCCTGGATGGGATTTATTGCGAGTTTTATGGTTCTCTTGTCTCCCAACGTGAAATTCGCTTGATGGAAGCTAAACTCAAAGAGTGGGTCCAGCAAAACAAAGAAAACAGTACCATCAAATTGATTGGGAAAGAGCTCAATCACTACAAATATGATTTGGATGGTAAAATCATTTACTCCATCTATAAAGCCTTTGATGATACTTCTCTCATTCAGGATTTTAATATTATCCACTTCCCACCTGGTTTCATCCTGCACTTCGCTGATGATAAATATGGACCAAGTCATTTTGTCCTCCCCGCAAAACTCTCTGCTACTTATACCGAAACCCAGAGATGGCTGGAGAATCTCAACCTTGATAATGTCAAAGATGTCAATTCATATATCCAAAATGGTCGAGCTGTAGAGCTGATCAGCATAGCGGAGGCTCTCCACGAAAAGAAGATTGCCGATATCGCGGATCGAATCCTTAGTGAGAAAAAAACTGTTCGCATGATTATGATCTCTGGTCCTTCATCCTCGGGAAAAACTACGTTTGCCCAGCGCCTTTCCACTCAACTTCGGGTAAATGGTTTAAAACCGGTTCCATTGTCTTTGGACAATTATTTTGTCAATCGCGATCAAACACCTAGAGACGCTGCCGGAAATCCTGATTTTGATGCCCTGGAAACCTTAGATCTTCCTCTGTTAAATGAACAGATCAAAAAATTGATCAATGGTGAAACTGTGGAAACACCTATTTTCGACTTCCTGACAGGAAACAGAGCCCTTCGCGGAACGTGTATGTGTTTAAAGGCTGATGATATCCTGGTGATCGAAGGCATACATGCACTTAATCCACATTTACTTACCTCCATCAATAAAAACTATTTCTTTAAGATCTATATCAGTGCCCTCTTCCAACTTAATATTGATTCCTATAATCGAGTCCCTACCACCGACGTCAGGCTTATCCGGCGTATCGTCAGAGATGAGAAGTTCAGAGGCTTTGGTCCAGAGCGCACACTCAAACAGTGGGCCAGTGTGAGAAGAGGTGAGGATACCAACGTCTTTAAATACCAAGAAGAAGCCGATGTCATGTTTAACTCCAGTCTGATCTACGAATTGAATGCCTTACGGTCATATGCTGAACCGCTCTTGGAAAACGTGTCCAAACAAAGCCCCTATTATAATGTCGTCACCCGTTTGCTAAATCTCCTCTCCTTCTTTGAGCCCATGGAAGTTACCAAAGTACCCTTTAATTCCATCCTGAAAGAGTTTACGGGTGGAAGCCTGTACGAAGGAGCATAAAAATTATACCCCACATTTTGCGGGGTATAATTGTAGTCATCAGAACCTGTCGTACCTGTGTCTGTTATTTTACATTTGGCGAGGATATCTTTATACTGGAGAGCGAAGTTGATTATATCCTCCTTCATGTTTGGCTGTCCTTAATCTATTATACATACTATATTTAAAGGAAGAAATGGGAATGCCTGGAGATCATGTTAATTCTATCCTCAAGATCCTGGAGTCTACTTATCCCCATGCTCACTGTGAACTTAAGTATAAGAGTCCCTTTCAACTGTTAGTTGCAACCATCCTCAGTGCACAGACCACCGACCAAAAAGTAAATGAAGTAACGTCAGAACTTTTCGCCCAATACCCCACACCAGAGAAAATGCTGGTACTATCTGCTGTTGAGCTGGAGAATAAAATCAGAAAGATTGGTCTATTTAGAAACAAAGCTAAAAATATTATAGAAACTTGCCGACTGCTGGTTGACCAATACAATGGTGAAGTTCCTGCTGACTTAGATGAATTGATCCGACTCCCCGGAGTTGGAAGAAAAACTGCCAGCGTCGTTGTGGCCAATGCCTTTGGAATTCCTGCTTTTCCTGTGGATACCCATGTGTTGAGAGTGTCTAATCGTTTAGGGTTAACGGATAAAAATGACCCTCTCAAAGTTGAAAAGGATCTTACCTCTGTCATCCCCACAGACTTATGGATTGATACCCATCACCGCATCATCTTTCACGGCCGGAGGCTCTGTTATGCCAGAAAACCAAACTGCGTCAACTGTCCCCTGCATCCTTATTGTTCTAAGCCCAAAAACGATTATTCTTGATTCCATACGTAGTACCCTCTAAGAATAAGTTAGCAGCTGTTGTCAGGGTTGAGTTCTGATCAGCAGGTAAAGGCTATGTCTATTATTTCCCCCGATTATTTTACGACATGGGTTGTTAGCTGCATTAGTGTATTTCGGGACTTTACAGCCGATAAGGAATGCTCTGTAATAATTTCTCCAGCTTTGAGGATGCCCCCATTGTCAAGTTTAACTTCTTTATCCAGTACTTTTCCTAATAGAAATTGAAGTTGTCTCTGTTCAAAGACATTAAAGTCCTGGGGATAGACGATGGTCTCATTCTTCTCCACAACATTATGTAAATGGTCGCTTTTTCCGAACTCCTCTATCTTCTTTTTTAGGAGTTCTTTTTCATTCATGATGGATGTGGCTGCCTGAACCTCAACTGCTTTCTTCCGTTCAGACTGAGGTTGTTTCTCCGCGCGATCATGTTTGACTGGCGAAGGGCTGTCATCGATCAGGATAATCTCTTTCCCATAGGTGATTACTCGATCACACTTGACCTGATTACCAGTGCCTTGGGGGTTGGATACCTGACAGGCAGAGATTATACCTGTCTCCTCTTCAATCATCATCTCGGTAACTTCACCGATCAAACACCCTTTGGTCGTCAAAACCTGGGACCCAATAACCTTGACATCTTTCTGCAGTAATTCAATGGCCAGAGGATTATGAGCGACATCCTGGATAACACTGCTATCGGAAATGATCAGCGCGTAATCGCCCAGCCCAAGAATATCTTTGAAGGCGATGAGACGCGCTCCAAAATAATCAGAGGGTTGATCAACGATAAAAAAAGCCAGACTGCCTTCCTCGGAATTGATAATAATATCTTTAACTGTACTGATTTGTCTGCCTTCATTGATACTAATAATTTTTAAGCCTTTGATCTCAACTGAAGTTTTCATCTTCACCCTCCCTTTTTTCACGGGCAAACTCAAACGCCAACTATCTGACAATTATTTAGTAAGTTACTTTCTATTATGACAAATTCTATGAAAAGAATCTATATCCTTCTTTATCATGCAAGTACGTTTTTATCCATTAGCTCTTTATATAACATCCGAATGTACGTGCTGATAATCAATCACAAATAGAAATTGATTAACAGAATATGACGAAAGGCTAACGTAAACAATAGGATACTAACAAATAGATCAGTATCTTACTAAGGTCCAAACAATAATAAATACCTGGGCTGAAAGCCAGGGCAGGATATTCTGACGAACGATATGCACCGCTTCGGTTCGAGTGACTGCACTGACAACAGCTGGGAATCCCCAGGGAATCATTGTCGCATCGGTCCAAATCGCTGCCACCTGACCCAACACCGCTAATTGAACAACAGGTATACCAGAAGCTTGCCCCAGAGCGGCTGCGACCCCTCCGACTAAAGGCAAGGCAGAAAAGCCCGACCCGCTCATTGCACCTATTATAGCAGCAAAAACCATGATCAATGAGCAGGTCAGCTCGTTTAAGGTAATGATCTGAGATAATTGCAGGGAAAGCTGTTCCAGATAGCCAGGACCTAATTCTTGCAGGATCTTTTCATTACCGTTCTCTGTCCCCAGTATAAAAAAACCTGCGATGACCACGATCGGTGCAAATACTTCCATGGAAAACCTCATTCCACTTTGAATGTATTGAACGAAAGAGTTAAGAGAAGTTCGGTAATTGGTGATCACAGACCCTAAGATCAGCAAGATGATCGTAATTCCGCCAGTCGCTGCAGCCGCACTATCTCCTCTCAGCCCACTGTTTAATAGCATTATAACGGTGACACCATATATTCCTACCGTCAGGATGGCCAAGATGCTTCTTTTTTTTTGTCCGGTTGGCGTTGACGTCTGATCAAGGACCTCTGAAGGCAAAGCGTGATGCCGAGCTTCTTTCCTCACCTGCTGACTTCCCTGTCGTATATCCTTTCTTTGCTCATTCAATTTGCTCATTTTCCAGAAACCAATAAGAGATGCCAGAAGTCCGCTGCCTAAAACCATCGGAATAGACTCCATAATAACAGAAGATACACTGATACCAGCAGATTTTGCCAGCAAACCTGGTGCACCCTGAATGATATAATCTCCGGCCAGACCGATTCCTTCTCCAAAAATACATAAACCCACAGCTAATCCCAGTGGGTTTATTCCTGTGTTACTGATAATCGGCAGGATCACTGCTCCTAAAAGAGTTACAGCCGGAGTTGGCCATAAAAAGAGGGAAAAAAAACAAAGAAATAAGCCCATGAGCCAATAGATCCAAAATGGGTTATTCAGTCTTAAAAAGGGCTTTATGATGATAGCATCTGTTCCAGTTTCTCTCAACATGTTAGTCATCCCAACCACCAGGCCAATCAGTAATATAATGGGTAACAAGTCCGTGGCCGTAAAAAGCAAGCCACGAAAAGCGATCTGAATACCGTTAAAGATATCACCTGTTTCTCCAATTCCTACGGCGATGATCCCTAAAGCACCTATTAATATAGGTTTTTTCTTAAGAATAATCATCAGTATGATCAAGACGATAAAGAGAGAATAAATTACTAAACCATAATCGATCAATCCGTCACTTCCTTATTAACTTTTACCATGAAGAAAGTTAAAACTGTTTAACCTCGTGCTTCTTTGGAATGAGTCAAATTAATAAAAATTATAATAAATTTAAATTATTTAATATATTTTTAAATAAATATGAATAATGCTATTAGTTTATTGATGTATTTTGCAACTAGTGATATACTGCATATGGCAATTATGCAGTCATGGATATGAATATTATTGTTAATTTTTGATGGTTAAACGGTTTATTGTTCGTTCTATTTGGTATAACAATCCTAGCTGATGCCCAATTAAATTATTATTTACTTGAAATGAGAGGGATTCGTATGAAACACTATGATATAGGGATAATTGGTGGTGGCATTTCTGGAATCATGTGTGCTTATGAATTAGCCAAACACAAGCCTGATCTGGAGATCTGCATCTTTGAAAAAGGAAACAGTATCTTAAAAAGAACATGTCCGTTAACTTCCAAAAAAACGGAGAAGTGCATTAAATGCACGTCCTGTGCAATTATGGAAGGATTTGGTGGATGCGGTTCCTTCTCCGATGGGAAGTACAATTTTACCACTGAATTCGGTGGCTGGCTGAATGAATATATCTCCAGTGAAGAAGTTATGAGTCTCATTGAGTATATGGACAAAATCCTGGTGGAGTTTGGGGCTACAACCAAAAGATTTACGACTAACACTCCAAAAGCCAGGGAACTGAAAAAAGTTGCCTTACAAAATGATCTGCACCTTCTGCAGGCTGAAGTCAAACACCTTGGTACAGAAAATAATCTGATGATTATAACCAATATTTTCAATTATATGAAGGATAAGCTTGATATCAAGCACAATACTGAGATTACCGACATCGACCAGGAAAGTGATCACTATATCCTTTCTACTGAAGAAGATAAGTATTCCTGTGATTATCTAATCAGTGCAGTCGGTCGTGTTGGCAGTGAATGGTTCACCGACATGTGTCGGAAGCTTAAGATCAATTTAACTAATAACCAGATCGACCTGGGTGTGCGGGTGGAACTTCCCTATGAGATTTTCAGCCATATCACGGATGAAGTCTACGAAGCTAAACTTCATTATCATACTAAAAAATATAATGATCAGGTTAAAACCTTCTGCATGAACCCCAGAGGCCATGTTGTGACCGAGAATACTATTGGTGTACTGACGGTTAATGGTCATAGCTATTCAGATGAAAGCTTAAAAAGTGAAAATACCAACTTCGCTCTTTTAGTGAGCAATAAATTCACCTCTCCTTTTAATGAACCATTAAAGTACGGTAAGTATATCGCGACTCTCTCCAACATGCTCGGAGACGGGGTTATTGTCCAGAGATTAGGGGATCTGGTAAAAGGTCGTAGAACCAACGAGAAGCGTATGAATAAGTCCTTTACCAAACCTACTTTAAATTCTGCCAATGCCGGTGATCTGGGACTGGTTCTGCCTAAACGTTACCTTGATAACATCATTGAAATGATCTATGCCTTGGATAATATAGCCAGAGGAACAGCCAATTATGATACTCTGCTCTATGGTGTAGAAGTTAAATTCTATTCTGCACGACCAGAGCTTAATGACAGACTGGAAACCAGATACCCTGATTTCTATGCTATCGGCGATGGTGCTGGTATCACCCGTTCCTTATCCCAAGCTGCTGCCAGTGGAATCTATGTTGCCCGTAATATCTTGGATAAGATCGACAATCAATGACACAATTCTTCCAAATGGTCTAAGGCTTCTTCGATCCGCTTGTAATTCTGCAGCCCGTTCCATTTAAAAGTATCACCGATTATCATGAAATCACTCGTTTCCGCATTCATTGGCAGATCAACCACGGTATTACCGAAAACAGCGACTTCTTCTTTTTGAACATTTAACTCTTTTTTAATCACAGCAAGGGCTTTGCCCTTGCTGTTTTCCTTGGGCATCACCTCTACTGCATCATCATACTTATTTAATTTATAATTATACTCCGCTACTGCTTCAAGATTCTGTACCAGTTCATACAACTCTTCAACCCGGGAAAGATCTTTAGGTGCGACCGTAAGCATGGTTTGATTGGGTTGAAACCAAATATCTTTGAACTCTCTTAATAAAATAACTTTCATATCTTCCATCACCTGAGCGGGTATGACATCCAACCTCTTCTCCCATAAGTTTGTCGGGTCAAAGATAACCCCACCGTTTTCCCCTGCTACCAGTGGTTTCTTAATCCCCATCCCACGAGCCAATCCCGCCAAATAGGATGCGGTTCTTCCCGAAATCAATACGACACGGAGATTACGCTCTTCAATGCTTCTGAGTCTCTCACTAATATGAGCCGGTATGCATTCATCCGTTTTAGCCAAAGTACCGTCGATATCAAATACCGCAAGCTTAATGGACATACTTCTCCCCTTTGCCTTCAAGTATTCACCATCTTATAGTATTATCCAATTTATTGCTGGTTTATGATGTTAGAAAAAGAAACCACGACTTCAACTGTCGTGGTATTTCTTCTTAGTGTCAGGCTCCTTCTGATATATCGATATCAGATATATCTAATAACAAAGTATATAGCTTAAAAAAACAATTCAAATATAGATCATAAAATTGCAGAACAGAAATCTTCATATTTGGTTTTGCTGTCAGCAATGACCTGGTTAACTTTTTTCCGGCTTTAAAACAGCCTCTCCCCGTTTCCAGATCACCTGTCTACTGGTCAGTTCGTCAATCCAACTCTCGAATTCATTGGCTTCAGCTTCAGGAATATGAATATCTGCGGTGATCTTTTCATAGAATTGTTCGTTTTCGCTTTTCCATCCTTTATTTTTCAAGCCATACTTAATCTGTTCATACCAGGAATAAGGGATGTCCAATCCATACTTAATGTTGGGAACCAAACGGGTGACACCAGCTTCCTCCAGAGCCAGACGGGCTGTACCCCCATAGGCCCGGGTAAGACCTCCTGTTCCAAGCAGAACACCGCCAAAATAGCGTACGACGATAATCTGGACGTTCCATACCCCTCGATGTTGCAGAAGATCCAAAACCGGTCTTCCCCCTGTGCCTTGAGGTTCTCCGTCATCTGAAGCTTTCTCCAGTCTGCCGTCATTAAGCCGGTAAGCATAAACATAGTGACGGGCATTAGGGTACTTGGATTGAACGTCCTGCATCTGTCTGTCTATCTCTTTAGAGTTGGAGACGTGATCAACAATAGCAATAAATCTTGATTTTTCAATGACTTGTTCCACCGCTGCCTCTTTGGCAACTGTCAAATATCCTTCTAACATTATTTAACATCCAAGTTTTGAATTTATTTTAGTCATAAATTTATCAGCATTAACGATAAAGCGCTCATGCTTTCCGTCACCAATCTTCTCTTTATCATCAAATGCTTCGATAAGATAAGTTATTTTTCGTCCCTCCACTTCAACAACCTTAGCTTCAGCCCGGACTCTCATTCCTATCGGAGTAGCTGCGACATGTTTAACGTCTAAATATGTACCCACACTTGTTTGGTCTTCCGGTAAATTGATTGCCTTAATTGCAGCGTTTTCCATCAGTGCTACCATCATCGGTGTGGCGAATACGTCAAGTGATCCACTTCCAACTGCCTTGGCTGTGTTGTATTCAGTGACAACAGTTTCTGATTTTCCCACTAATCCTACTTCCACCATATCTACCATCCCTTAACTTTAAAATTAATTTGTTATATAGTTTTTTATTAATAGTTTTATTTTAACGTCCTCACTCCAAAAAGAAAAGTGCTGGTTGTGAATCAGCACTTTTTATCTTGATGACATCCTATCTTCTTTTACTTTCTATTTAATGTACTATTTCTTTAATATTTACTCCCAGTATTTTGAGAAACTCCCATAGATGTTGCCTTAGTGGGTAATTCCTTTGGAAATACCGCTCAAAGCTTCACCGGCTTCATCCATGTGAATGTGTTCAATCGCCAGATCACCTAAGGCAATGATACCTACTAATTTGCCTTTATTCACAACGGGAAGGCGCTTGATTTGATACTCTGCCATCATATCTGCGGCTTGATCAATATTACTATTCTCTTCGATGAAGACCGGTTCATCGGTCATGACTTGAGCAGCAGATGTTTGATTAACATCCATTTGTTCTGCAATTACCCTTAAGATGATATCCCTGTCCGTAATGATTCCAACAACCTGTTCGTTCTGTACGATCGGGACTGATCCTACATTCTTATCCCTCATAATCTTAGCTACTTCAGGTATTTTTGCAGAAGGATCAACAAAGCTTACATCAGAGGACATAATATCTCTTACTCTCATAAAGAAAACTACCTCCATATAATTTATTTTTCAGAAGTAGTTTTACACTCTGCAAGTCTGATTATGTAATAAAATAATATATTCTTCTCTGAATATTTTACAGATGGATAATATGATGTCTTATACCTGATGATATTCGTTATAATTTGATTCTTTCTAATACCTGTGAATAATGATTCTTGCATTTCCCTATGGATAAAATTTTACTTTATTGGAGTCTTTTCCTTGGGAGAATCATTTTCCAGACTTCGCCATAAATACCAACTTGCAACGGATTCATGGGGTTCCCAATTTTGATACAGTTCCTCTACTTTTTGGGGTGAAGGGAGTTCTTTAAGGCGATAGATGTTCTGAAGTGCTTTACGGATACCAAGGTCACCTGTAGGGATAACCCGCGAACGATTCAGAGCGAAAATCAGGAACATGGTGACAGTCCAGGCTCCAACACCCTTGATCTGAGTGAGATGTTGGAAAATTTCCTGATCGGTCATACTATCGATATCCTTAAGACGAAGTTCACCACTCTGGCAAAAAGATGCAATCCGATAAATGGTTTCCGCTTTTCTCTCAGATAGGCCGATTGTTTTTAATTGGGGAACTTTTACCGCCAATACGTTTTGAGGTGTGACCTCTCCTTCTAAGAGTTGTTCCATCCGTAAGCTAAGCGTTTGGGCTACTTTGGTAGAAATCTGTTGAGCCATGATACTTTTGCATAATTCATAAAAGTAGTTATCCCCACGTTTGAGCCTGCATTTTCCCCATTTTTCTATTATCGGGGTTAGCTCAGGTCTTGCACTAAGCTGAATATAAGCTTCATCAATCTGGATTAAATCAGTTATCTTCATGGTTTCTGTCCATAAACAATGGCTATGGAGCCACCTGCCAGATTAGAATACCCTGTATTAACCAGCCCGGCTTCGGCAAAAATCTTTTTCAATTTCACTTGTGATTCAAACTCATAAGCTGAATTGAACAAATAATTATATTCTTTATGTTTACCTGCCCAAAGCCTTCCCAGGAGTGGTACGATTTTTTCGAAGTAAAGCCAATATATTTGCTTAAAAACAGGCATACTGGGTTTACCCATATCGATAGATACGACCATGGATCCTGGTTTGACAACTCTTGTTAATTCTTTAATCCCTTTACGAGAATCATGCAGGTTTCTGAGCCCCCAGCCGATGGTTACTCCATCAAATGTATTATCTTCAAAGTTAAGATTCATGGCATCGCCCTGTAATAAGGTGATGACTTCTTTTCCTTGAGAATGATCAATATTTTTCTTGGCCTCAGCCAACATTTTTTCAGAAAAGTCTAATCCAATCACTTTGCCTGTTGGCATTACTGCTTTGGCCAGTTCCTTAGTTAATTTACCTGTGCCACAGCATACATCCAACACATACATTCCCGGCTGAGCTTTGACTGTTTTCACTGTTTTTCTCCGCCAACGTTCATCCATCCCTAAGCTCATGAACGTATTCATGATATCATATTTGGCTGCGATTGAATTAAACGTATCTTTAACGTATTGTGGCTTGTCCTTCCCGGCAAAATCCATGTATTCTCTCTCCTTCAGTAAATTATTAATGAACAGTTATGTGGACGCCTAAACTATTAGTAATTCTCTTATTTACACCATTAAACATATCAGATATCTATCTGTTGTATGTTTATTATTTTGTATTTTATTTGTTACCTTTTCCTTATCAGATAAGTCAAAACAACAAAGACATGATCTATTTTAACATAATTTTGTTTTCCAGAATAATTGTTAAATTATAAAATATCCTCCGACATTCTCACAATATTATACAAGATAACGCCTTCATTGCTAGAATGATCGATTTATGGTATTATTTAGCTGATATTTGAATACTCATGGGGAGCTGGGCAAATCTGGCTGAGAGGGATAATTATTTTATCCGACCCTTAAAACTGATCTGGGTAATGCCAGCGTAGTAAGATTATCTCTGACGCTGCCTATCATGCAGCGTTTTTATCTTACACATGAAATTGTTCCCTTGGTGTATTTGGAAAGGAGAACGTTATGGCGAAAATTATTATGGCATTTCAAGTCATTCCTAAAGTTGAAGACGCCAAAATCTATCCTGTTGTTGACGAAGCCATCCGAGTTGTTCAGAATAGCGGGCTTCCCTATGAAGTTGGCCCCATGGAGACCACACTGGAAGGTGAACCCGATGAGATCTGGGCGGTCATCAAGGAGGCGATGGATGCCTGTATCAAAGCGGGTGCTTCCAGAGTAATGACAAATGTCAAGATCGACTACGTACCTCAAGGCTCCACGATAGATGAGAAGATCGCTAAATACAGAGGGAAGTGATCGTTTGCTCAAGAAAGTATTATCAACCGAGCGCATTTGGAGTAATACGTTTCATTACCTGCCTGCTGTCATGTTCTTTATCTTAGCAGTCTCAACCTGGCAATTTGTCGTTACCAGATTAAATATTCCTTCCTGGCTCCTCCCGAGTCCCTTCAAGGTTGGAGAAGCTCTCTGGAGTACGCGAGCCCTTCTTTGGCAGCATGCTAAGCTAACCATCTTTGAAACAACGACGGGTTTTCTTTTAGCCATCGTTTTTGGGATCATGGTCAGTACCATTATGACTATATTCCCTTTCCTTAAGAGGGTTTTTTATCCCTTCTTGATCTTTTCTCAGACAGTCCCGCTGATTGCCATTGCACCACTTCTTCTGCTTTGGTTAGGATATGGTTTGGTTCCGAAGGTCATTATCGTCATCCTGGTTTGCTTTTTTCCGATAGCCATCAGTCTGCTCCAGGGCCTCGAACTCAGTGACAGAGATCTTCTGAATCTCTTGCGGAGTATGGGTGCTTCCAATTTACAGATATTTACCCGCGTCCGCTGGCCTCATGCCATGCCTTCTCTATTTGCGGGACTAAAAATTGCAGCTACCTACAGCGTGATGGCAGCAGTCATCGGTGAATGGCTTGGTGCCAGTCAGGGTTTAGGCGTTTATCTGACACGATCTTCCAACAACTTTATGACTGATCGCGTATTCGCAGCCATTATCGCGATCACGATTCTAAGTTTTATGTATTATGCTATCATCATCATCCTGACTAATTTACTCCTTCCCTGGTATTCGCGGACTACAGGTCCTTCAGATTAGACGCTGAATTAAAAAAATCATCCTAATCCATAATAATATAAGTATGAGAAAAACTTAGGAGGTAACGTTTATGTCCAGGTTCAACAAAAGTTTTGTCTTGATCTTAACTTTGGTCCTTATACTGACCACTACCTTAGTGGGTTGTAATAAACAAACACCCGCACCACAGGACTCTCAACCAGTAAAAGTAACTATCATGCTGGATTGGGCACCCAATACCAATCACACCGGACTATTTGCAGCCCAGGAAAACAATTACTTTAAGGAACAGGGACTTGAGGTAGATATCGTTAACCCCTCAAGCCAAGGAACACTGGAGCAACTGGTAGCGACTGGTCATGTTGATTTTGGCATCAGTCATCAAGAACAAGTCACCACTGCTCGTATCAGTGACCTACCGCTCGTTTCCCTGGCGGCAATCCTCCAGCATAATACTTCTGGCTTTGCCTCACTGAAGAACAAGAATATCTTAAGTGCCAAAGATTTTGAAAACAAGGTTTACGGGGGCTGGGGACTCCCTTCGGAAACTGCTGTTTTAACCGCACTTATGCAAAAAGATAATGCAGACTTTAACACCATAAAGATGGTTAATATCGGTGAAGCTGATCAGCTTGCTTCCTTAAATAAGGATATTGATCTGACCTGGATCTTTTATGGTTGGACAGGTATTCAAGCAGAGATCCGCAAGCAGGAGCTTAATGTGCTCTGGCTGAAAGACGTGGATCCCGCTCTCGACTACTATACCCCGGTATTTGTTACGAATGAGAAGATGATCCAGGAAAAACCGCATGTCGTCAAGAAGATGATGGCCGCTGTGAGCCAAGGCTATCAATTCGCTATCGCCAATCCAGATCAAGCTGCCGATATTCTTATCAAACATTCCCCAGAATCTGATCCTGAGATGATCAAAAAGAGCCAAAAATGGCTGAGCCCTCAATACCAGGCAGATGCTGCACGTTGGGGAGAACAAAAAGAAACTGTCTGGACAGCTTATGCCAAGTGGTTATTTGATAACAAACTTGTGCCCAAGATGATCGACCCAGCTAAAGCTTTCACGAATGAATTCTTGCCTAAATAACTATGATCTGTACCTGACGGGACTCTTTTCCCTTTCCACTATTACTAGGGGTTGAAACAAGTGACACTTATCATCAGGAACCTCTCCAAAATCTATACAGAAAATAACCAGCCCATGGAAATCTTCCATGATCTGAATATGTCTATCGATAGTGGCTCCTTTGTTTCAATCATTGGACCTTCTGGTTCAGGAAAGAGTACACTTTGCAACTTAATTTCAGGAATTGAAATGCCTGACAAAGGGCAGATTTTCCTTGATGAAAACGAGATCACCGGTAAGCCGGGTAATGTCGGGTACATGTTCCAGAAAGATCTGCTCCTCCCCTGGCGAACCTTGGAACAGAATGTCATGTTGGGATGTGATATTACCGGCATGGATAAGAGGACTGCGATAGCAAAGGCCAAAGCAGGATTAGAACTTTTTGGATTATTGGAGTTTGCGGACTACTACCCCCATCAGCTCTCCGGTGGCATGAGACAAAGGGGGGCTCTGTTACGTACCATCCTTTTTGGTCAATCCACCCTGCTCTTGGACGAACCTTTTGGAGCTCTGGATGCTTTGACGCGAAGGGAAATGCAGTACTGGCTCTTATCGGTTTGGAATGAGCTCAAAAATACAGTTCTATTTATAACTCATGATATAGAAGAAGCTGTTCTTCTTTCCGATTATATTGTGGTTCTAAGCAAAAGACCGGCGGAAGTAATCGAAGTTATCCCGGTTCCTTTTACTCGGCCACGTAACCCGGAGCTGATTCTTTCTGCTGAGATCTTGGACTTGAAAGGCAAACTGCTTGGTCTTCTCAATTCGCAATAATGAAGAATAGACCAGAATGTATAGAAAAAGAAATATTTTTGTGGTCTATCTTCTCCCGTTTCAATCATTATGATAATATAATAGTAGCAGTTATTTTCTATGGGAGGATAATCCGATGTATGAATTGAAAAATTTCAGCGAAGTTATGGTGAAGCGAACGCTGGAAGAGTATCTACCCAAAGCTAACATACCTTGTAAGTGTGAACGATGCCAGGCTGACATAATGGCCTTTGCTCTTAATCGGCTTCCCTCAAGATATTTTGTTTCACTTAAGGGAGAAGTTCTGACCCAGTTTGAATCTCAGATGGTTCCGGATAAGGCCCGTGTTTTAGCTGAAGTGGTTGCTGCCGCCCAGATCGTGGCGACTTACCCTTCCCACAAGGAAAAATAGCTTGAAAACTTTTTTAATTTTATCATAATATTATCTGATTCTGATTTGAATAAATGTTTAGGACCTAAACTGACCATATTAAATAGTGGTCGGTTTTTTTCTGGCTAAACTTAGCGGAGTATGAGTCCATTTGATTATCCCTTTATACTCTGTTACAATAATTGCGTCCTGGTTCAATCCAATTTCTACTATCAATAAGCATTGATGAATAATTCAAGTCTTAGAGTACGAGAAGAGAGTTGATAAAATGACGTTTCAATACCAGGGACTAGAGCTTGATAAATTTCAGATTGAGGCCATTCAAGCGATCAATAATGGCTACTCGGTTATTGTTTCGGCACCTACTGGAACGGGGAAAACTTTAGTAGCGGATTACTTGGTGGAGAAGTCAATTCAGAAACAACTGAAAATCGTTTACACGGCTCCGATTAAAGCCTTAAGTAATCAGAAGTTTAAAGATTTTACCAAACAATTCGGGCCTGATGCGGTAGGGATCATGACGGGTGATGTTGTTGTTAATCCTACTGCCCCACTCCTGATCATGACCACAGAGATTTTTCGAAATCAGGTCATCACCAATGACGAGGAACTTAATAATGTTTCCTATGTGATTTTTGATGAGATCCACTGGTTAAATGATGAAGATCGCGGAACTGTTTGGGAAGAGTCCATTATACTTGCTCCACCCCATATCAAAATACTCGGCCTGAGTGCAACTATTGCCAATGCCAAAGAATTGAAGGATTGGATAGAGACAATCCGTAAAGAAACGGTTGTTTTGGTGGAAGAACACAAGCGCATCGTCCCTCTGGAGTACTACTATTTTACTCAGGAGACCGGTTCAATTGATTATGATAACCTTTTGGAGTTTTACCATCATAGGTTAAAAAATATTGATCGGTCAGCCAGTAATGGTCCTCTTTTTAAACCAACAACACATATTGATCTCGTCAAGAATATTGAAAAACAGTATCTACCTTGTCTCTATTTCGTCTTTAGCCGAAAGCAGAGTACCGATAAAGCACATGAGCTGGCATCCCTTAGAAATTATCTGACACCAGACCAAAGTGCTAAGGTTAAGCAAATTTTTATTGAACAATTTGGAAATGAAGAGGATTGGTCATCTTCTACACGTAAACTATTTAGAGCTTGTCGTAAAGGAATTGCCTATCATCATGCCGGTCTGCTCCCTTTACAAAAATCCGTCGTCGAAGACCTCTTTCTGTCCAAAATAATCTCTGTTCTCTACTGTACAGAAACGTTCAGCGTTGGTATCAACTATCCGGTAAAAGCGGTTTGTTTCGATTCCCTCAATAAATATGACGGAAGGAACTTCCGGCCATTGGCCAATCATGAATTCTTTCAGATGTCTGGTCGAGCAGGTCGCAGAGGTATTGATGACAAAGGTTTTTCTTTTGCAATCGTTGATTTGAATTATTTCGAAAAGGAACCACCTGTTAAATTTGATATTAGACGCTTGGAACCTCTGACCAGTCAATTCCGTCTTTCTTACAACACCGTTGTAAATCTTATTGCTACACTTACTCAAGAACAGATTGAAATCTATTTTAATAAGAGTTTTGCTGCACATTCCTACATTGTTGTTGCTGAAAAAGTTGAGGATGAGATTGAAAAAACCGCTACAGAATCAGCCAAAGCTAAAGAACATCTCTGTGAACATATCGGTACCTATAAGTGCCCCATCAATTATTACCCGAAACAAAAAGAACTGGAAAGACTGCGAAAAGCTTATGACAAACTAGATCCCAGACGACGGAATAAAATATATGGGCGACAGATGCACCGGAAGATTCGCAAATGGGAGAAAATCTTAAGATCATCACCTAAGCCATGTGCCAAAAATCAAAATGAACTGTGTAAGACACACTCTGAAGCTTGGTATAGGCTCGAGGAAAAACTTGCAGGACTGAAGAACCAACTAGTCTCCCTACCTGACTACAATACATTCAATAATGAATTTCTTCGAAAGAAATCCCAGCTTCAGCAGATGGGTTATCTGGATAATGATACCATTCTGGCCAGAGGAGAATTCGCAAGACATATTTACGTTCAGGAACTATTAGTTACCGAATTGGTTTATTCCGGTATTCTTGAACAGCTTGATGATGATCAGTTAAATGCCTTGATCTCTTGTATCGACTATGAAAGTAAACGTAATGATTTCTTCCAGAAGACGGATCTGATTGATCTTACGCCCATGAAAGAAATCTTGGGTTATGTACAAGGCATTTGTGGACCCGAGGTTGTTCGTTTTGATCCCAGGGTTGCAGTCATCACCTACTTCTGGAGTAAAGGTTCTCCCTTCAGTGATATTCAACAGCTCTGTACACTAGATGAAGGGGATATCATTGCCGTTTTCAGAAGAGCCATTGATTTGCTTAGACAGATGCGGGAAGCTGTAACCGATCAACCCCTTAGGGAACGAATTAGTGCTTGTATGAAGAAGCTCGATCGTGATGAAGCTTCTATTCTAGAGTTATACTAATATGCATTTTGCTTGAAGCTTCTTATCAAAATCTATTTGAAAACAGGAACTGAGTAGATATATACAATATCTTCACAGTTCCTGTTTTATTGCTTATTTATGGAAGCTCCCGAATAAATATTGGGGTAGAGGAAATAAGAAAGCATTAGTACAAATGGAATAAAGTCATTGTACATGAAAAAAGAAAAGAGAGCATACATTAAAGTTGATATAACCTTAAGTGTAGGCTCTAAAAATGATGTTACTCTACCCTTTTTCCCTTTTATTCTATACTAAGTGTTCTATCTTATTTAAGGTCAGATAACCGAAAATGATACAAAGTAAAATGATACAAAGTAAAATGATAGAAAAGCAAAGTGATAGGAAATAAAATTGATGTTAAAGATAATATGTATAAATTGAGTCAATTTCATAATATTTGATTTCCGAAGGCGAGACCTCCAGAATCTTGT
>CAYZDF010000054.1:0-19385 GCA_964477085.1 uncultured Gracilibacteraceae bacterium
CATTCCCCCCAGCAAGCGCAAGACGCGGTCCAGAAGGGTGCAGATTATATCGGAGTCGGTCCCCTGTTTCAAACTTTTACCAAAAAGGATGTCTGCCAACCTGTAGGGTTGGAGTATCTGGAATATGTGGTCAATAACCTTAGTGTTCCATTTGTAGCCATCGGTGGGATAAAACTGCATAATATCCAGGAGGTTAAGCGAAGAGGGGCAAAGTGCATCTCACTAGTGACAGAAATCGTAGGTGCTGAAGATATCGAAGGGCGGATCAAAGAGATAAGACGAGTACTGGCGTCCTAAAAAAGTCAGGATTGATTGTAAAAACTACTCGGCTGAAAGGAGGATGGTTATGAAAATAATCGTTAACGGAAAAGAGATAGCCATAGAGTCTCCCATGTCCATTAAGGAGTATCTGGAATCCAGAAGCTTAAATCCTTCCATGGTTGTCGTTGAACATAATTTTACCGTTCCTGAACGAGAAAAATGGTCTGAAATTGTTTTACGTGAAGGGGATAATCTTGAGATCGTTAAGTTTATCGGTGGAGGTTAAGTATAAATTTAAAAAGGCCCTTTGTGGCCTTTTTTAACTGGGTCGCATAATAACTAATCGAACTCAATGGATTAATCTCTAAATGGATACACCCTTAACCATAAACGATGGTCCAAATAGGGGAAGATTAGATTTTAAATCGATTTCGATTTCCTTAGCTACTCTTAATTCTTTGTCTATATAGATAGTTATGGCTTCATGCTGATAGCGGTTGAAGTAGTTTTCTTTTTCTTTACGTGAACCGGCCCCTGACCAGAGGCGTGTGACCCCGCCCGCTCAACCGCCACATTGGATCTGTCCGATTGTAAAGATACCACCTTTTTTTTCAATGACCTTGAGGGCTTGATCAGTAATGTTAAACTTCAAATGATTACACCTCCTAATACCCCATATAGGTATATTATAATGATATTCTTAATCGGAATCAATGGTTCTTTAAACAGCGTGGACATTTTGGTGACAATAATTACAAAAAGATTTTAAAAACAAGCATTAGGACTTAGGAGTGGTATGATGGAAAGATACTTAAGACAGACGGTACTTGATGAGATAGGGCTTAAAGGACAGGCTAAACTCAAAGACGCCCGCGTCCTGGTTATCGGTATGGGTGGTCTTGGTTCGCCTGTCCTTTACTATCTCACTGCAGCAGGAATCGGTACGATCGGTATAATAGATTTCGATAGAGTGAGTGAATCGAATCTTAATCGACAGATACTGCATTTTACTTCCGATATGGGAAGACCCAAGATTGAATCAGGCTCTGAAAAACTGATGAGTCTTAATCCTGAGGTTAAAATAATCAAATACAACCTTCAAGTGAAAGTAGACAATATTGCGGAATTGATCAAACCTTATGATATCATTGTTGACGCTACTGATAATTTTGCTTCCCGTTTTTTGATCAGTGACTGTTGTTTTTTTATGAAGAAACTATTGGTGGAAGGTGCAGTACGGGAATTCGACGGGATTCTGTTGACAATCATTCCGGAGGTGACACGGTGTTATCGGTGTCTGTATCCAACTGAGCCAGAGCCTGTACCAGCAATTCCCGGTATTATAGGGGCAACGGCAGGAGTCATCGGCTCTTTACAGGCTTTGGAAGTCATCAAACTGATCACCAACGCGGGACCTATTATCGATAAGATACTGACATTTGACGGTTTAACCGGATCATTTCGTGAGGTTAACTGGTCCAGGAAAAAAGAATGTCCACTTTGCGGAGAAAAACGTACGATCATGAATCGATTCACTGTTTAATTCTTAGAATCTTCATGTTTGACATGTTTTAACTTGGTCAAAGCAGGGCCATCTATGATTTCACCTTCATACGTAAAGCGGGAGCCATGGCAGGGACAATCCCAGGATTTTTCGGCTGAATTCCATTGCAATTCGCAGCCCATATGGGTGCAGGTGGTATCCACCAAGTGGAGAACAGCATCTTTATCCCGATAGGCACCTACACGCTGTCCCTCAACTTCTAGGATTCTTCCTTCTCCCTGAGGTATATCAATTTGGGATGGAACTGGGGATAGTTTACCTCCAATAAGATGCTTAGCTACATTTAGGTTTTCTTTGACAAAATTTTTGGCTGAAGCGGAAGGGGTAAAGCGTGAAGGATTGAATACGTCTGACCAGGGACTGTCCCCGTTTAGGATCATATCTCTTAAAATGAGGGCAGCCACGGTTCCGTTGGTCATTCCCCATTTGCCAAAGCCTGTGGCAACATAGACGTCGGGAGTGTCAGAAGTGAGATGACCGATATAGGGTACTTCATCCATCGTGGTGTAATCCTGAGTAGACCAACGGTAAGGTATATCCTCAACCTGAAAAGTGTTTTCTGCAAAGTTCTTGAGGTTGGTATAATGATTGCTGGTATCCTCACTCTGGCCGGTTTTATGATGTTCACCGGCGATCAAGATGAGTTCACCGGCATCATCTTGTTGATAGCGCAGGGAGCGCTTAGGATGTTCTGCGGTAATATACATGCCACCAGGGAATTTCTCCTTGGCTTTAACTGCGATAATATAGGATCTCTCCGGATAAATACGGCTAAAGTATAATCCGAGTGCTTCGTAGCAAGGAAAATGGGAGGCGATAATGATCTTCCGGGCGACTACTTTCTTACCACCGTCAGTTATGACTTCACAGGGAATACCTTCCTTAACATCGATCACCTTGGAATTCTCGAAGATATAACATCCATCCCCAGGTATGCCTCCGGCTAAAGCTAAAAGGTATTTCCGGGGATGAAATTGGGCTTGGTTATCAAAACGCATCGCTGCTTTTATTTTTAACGGTAATGGGATTTCAGGAAGGAAAGAGGCTTTAATGCCGAGGGAAGAGGCTGCTTCTACTTCCTTAATGATCTGATTAACGAATTGATCCTGCTGGGTAAATACATAAGCACTCTGCCAGGAAAAATCACAGTCCATGTCTTCCTCCTGAACGATTCGGGCAATCTCCCTGATCGCAGACTCATTGGCATCGGCATACTGCTGTGCTTTCTCTTCTCCCATTTGCTTCTTGAGCCGGTCATAGATTAAGGTGTGTTGGGATGTTACTTTAGCGGTGGTATGAGCGGTCGTCCCTTGGATAATTCGATCTGCCTCCACAATAGCAACCTTATAACCTTCTTTTTTTAAGAGGTAAGCCGAAGTGATACCGACGATCCCACCACCAACGATCGCCACATCCACTTCAACATCATCGTTTAAGGATTCAAATTGAGTATGCGGAGTGGAAGCGAGCCAAAATGATTGGGGTACTTGACTAAAGTTTTCATATCCATCAACCATTGAATAATCCTCCCAGTTGTTCATTCATCATTCGTTTCGAATCTGTTTGGTATATTTTGTGTATACATCTAAAAATTATCCTATGCATTTGGAGGTAGAAGCAAAAATGGGACAGGGATATTGGGATAGAGAGGAAATGATATCTAGGATGCAGTATACGGTGGACTATCTTTATAAAGGTGGCAGGTGTAATGTTGTTCAAAATTTACTGGGATCAGCACTTAAAATCAGGCCGATCATTGGTGTGGAAGATGGTAAAATGCTGGTCGAAGACAAGGTCAGAGGAGATAAGAAGAGAGCCCTTGATAAGATTTTGGAAAGCATAGTTATAAATAGAGATGGTATTGATTTCAATCAGATCTATGTGATTCATTCCCTTGGTGGAGAAGAAGAAGCAGAATACTTAAAAAACGCCATTCATCAGGAATTACCTGAAATTGATATCATGGAGATGAAAGCAGGCTGTGTGATATCCAGCCACTGCGGGATGAAAACAATTGGCGTTAGCTATATTCTGAAGGCAACAAGATGATAATTATTTTTACTTTTCTAACAATTCCACAATTCCTCCTTTGTATGTTATTATGTCAGTGTGAGAAATATGTCTACTTTACGAGTAAATATTCAATATTGAGTCAGACTAAAGCTTATTTTGGGGGATAAAATGGATATTACAATGATCTTGTTTAGTTTTCTTGGTGGTTTGGGATTGTTCCTTTTTGGTATTAAAGCGATGTCCGAGGGACTTCAATCTGTAGCTGGAGATAGACTTCGCCTGATTTTGGAGAAGGGAACCAGTTCTCCCATCAGAGGGGTACTAACAGGGACGTTAGTGACATCACTGATTCAAAGTAGTAGTGGTACTACCGTTATTGCGGTTGGTCTTGTTAATGCCGGACTTTTAAATCTTCGGCAAGCCATCGGCATTATCATGGGTGCCAATATCGGAACAACGGTGACCGCTTACCTTATTGGATTTAACCTGAAAGACTACGCTCTTCCACTTATTGCGGTTGGCGTATTTTTCTTGTTCTTTTCCAAGAATAAGAAACTCAATTACCTTGGTCAGGTAATCTTTGGTTTTGGTCTCTTATTCTACGGGATGGAAGTCATGGGACATGGGATGAAGCCCTTGCGATCTTCAGAATTCTTTATTAACCTGATGACTAACGTTGAGAACAATACCCTTTTAGGTGTTCTCATCGGTGCTGTGTTTACGGGTATCGTTCAGAGCAGCAGTGCAACAATCGGTATTCTTCAGGAATTAGCCAATCAGGGTGCAGTCACCCTCCAACAGGCTGTCCCGATGCTGTTTGGTATGAATATCGGTACAACTGTAACCGCACTTTTAGCAGGGATAGGTGCAAGCGTGGCTGCCCGCAGAACAGCTTTGTCTCATTTCTTATTCAATGCTGTCGGTACATTGATTTTCTTGCCACTCTTTCTTACAGGTTTTTTCTTAATGACTGTTAAGTTATTTACAAATGGTATTTACACAGTTATTCCAGGCCTTGATGGATCTTGGAACACACTTAATGTCAAAATGCAAATCGCTCAGATTCATGGTGCTTTCAATATCTCCAATACGATAATTCTCCTGCCTTTCGTATCTGTCCTGGCAGCTATTGTAAGTAAGCTTATTCCGTCTAAAGACAGTGAGATTGATGCCTGTCCGCAGTATCTGGAGCCCAGGCTTCTCAATAACCTGCCTGTTGCACTTTCCAATGCCAAACATGAACTGCTCAGAATGGGCTGTATCGCTTTTGATACGCTAGAAAATGCGGTAGAGTTTTTCTTTACCAGGAAAGATGATAATCAAAAAGCTGCAAGAATATCCGAATCCATCGTTGATAAACTGGAAAATGAAATTGAATCTTACGTGGTGCGGGCTATTTCGGGTAAGACTCTCACGCCTATCCTTTCCCAAAAAAGCCATACCATTCTGCAAGCAGTTGGAGATATCGAGAGAGTAGGGGATCATGCCGATAATATCGTTGAGTTGGCTGATTATGCTAATGCCCATGGTTTGGTTTTCTCAGATAAAGCTTTAGAAGATCTGGAGAAACTAACCGAACGCGTGAAGGAAATCTTCCTTCTTTCCATGGAAGCTTTAGAAAATGAGGATAAACAATTGGCGCGGAAGGTTATTGAGAAAGATGATATCATCGATGAAATGGAAAAAGAATTACGTAAGGCCCATATCGCCAGGGTCAATGCCAGGACATGCAGTGGAAACGTCGGTGCTGTTTACCTGGATATGTTAAGTAATCTGGAAAGGATTGGAGATCACTCCGTAAATGTAGCGGGTTACGTCATCGGCAACGTTTCGAGTTGATCTGCAGAAAATATTCATAATTTTCCTACTTGCTCATTAACAAGATTCCATTTTTCTGTTACTATATGAATAACAGGACATTGTGAATGAATAATCATTATAAAGATCTAAGCTATGAATTTGTCAATGAGGGGGGAGAAAAATGGGAGAAAAATTTGCAGTTACTTTTCCGGCAACGTTTGCTCTGTTTGCTCTGATTATTTTTACTATTATGGCTGCCTAATTAAAGAATATTATCATATGGATTTATAATTGCTAAATGAGCTCTGTTACAGGGCTCATTATTACTATATTATCTGGCTGGGCTTTGGGAGTTTAATTGTGAGGTATTTACGTTTTTCAATGAAAATTATGCTCTTTATTGTGCTTTCTGGTGTCTTCTTTTTTGACAAGCATTCGGGGGCCGTGGTGAGCTATGCAGATACTTTGAAGGACAAGAGTATTAAAGGAGAAGTAACCTGTGAGCCGTTCTTTCAAAGACTGGATGGCAAAGAAGAGGTCTTGCTCCTCCCCTCCAGTACGGGCTTGTATTTGGTTAAAAACGGTAAAATCATTCAACATCTTTTACCGGGTAAGTTTATTCATGCCACTGGTATGATTCCTGACCAGGACCGAGATGGAGAAGCTGATATCGTTGCAACAGTAAGAGATTCCTTACTACCAAATGTTGTTGGTGTCAGCAGTCGAACGGGTAAAACACTCTGGATGTTTTCTCCGGATAGTAAGGCCTATCGAGAGGGGTTAGGATGGGTAAACTATCAACCAGAAGAGGTTAACCTTATCAGGGCCTATCAGAAAGAAACATTCAGCCAGGAAGAGTATCTTTATCTTACCGCAGATAATATGGTCTATAAGCTTAGGGTGAAAGATGGAACCGTTCTATGGTCATATACTGAAAGATATCCTATCGATTCATCTACCAGGATATCGGATATTGATGGAGACTCATCCGCCGAATTGTGTATAGGTACTCGCGGTGGGGAGATGGTTGCTATCAGTTCAAATACTGGTCAGGAAATCTGGCGGAAAAAGATCACTCGTTATGCTGGAGAGCGCGGGCCTCAGCTCTATCATAGCGGCGGAACTATTTGGGTCGTTCATAGAGGTACAGTTTCGTTATATCGTTCTTCAGATGGAACCGTAATTTGGGAAAGAGTTGTAACCAAACAAACTCAAGACAGCCTAAATGATTTAAAACTTCATTTTATTGGAAATATCAATGGTGATGAGCAACTTGATGCCATCCTGACTTCATACACACAACAAAAGTTCTTAGCCTTGAACGGAACAAATGGAGAAACCGTATGGGAAAGAGGGATTACCGTTCCTCAGGATAACCTTGTTACATACATCAATGATATAGGTGGCAAGACCTCTCTGTTTTTACTGAGCCCATCTTATTCTAAAGTACAACGCATCAATGGTATAGATATTACGAATGGAAGGGAATTGAAGGATGGCATTATTACATTAGAATATGTCGAGGCTGACTCAGATCATCCCTGTTATGCTGTGGCAGATAGTTCGGGAAGAGTTCTCTTTACTGGATTTTCTTCAGAGATAAGCCTTTATGATCGTGAATTTGTGAATAAAGCCTGGTCATTAAATAGCTTTAAGCATGCAGGGTACCTGATGATAGATAAGCAAGCAGGGTCTGTACTATTATTGTTCTCCTTAAACAACGGGGAAGAGGGAGAACGAAAGACCGGATTGATCCAAAAAGCAACACATCATGAAAATATACTCTGGGAATATCAACTTGACAGTTATATGTCAGCAAATTATTCAGGTCTAGAAAGGATTCAGACCTGTGGGGATCTTGATCAGGATGGGGAAAAGGATATTATCGGAGCATTATCCGTAAAAGGGACTCTGGGTTTAAATTCTCTGCCTTCCAGGGTCATTGCCATAAGCGGTAAGACTGGAAAAATGCTCTGGCAGTCAAATTTGATTCTTGGTGGCACTATTACTTCTCTTTTTGCCTTACCTGATGTTAATCAGGATCAGAGTCCTGAAATCATGGCAGCAACATCTACGCAGTATTATGTTCTGGATGGGGCTGAGGGGAAGATAACGAGGAACTGGGCCCATCAAAGTATTAAAGATAAGCATTATTTTGAGCCGACTAAGGGGTTGACGAAAGGTGTGGTATTACTACCGACAGGTGACATAAATAAAGATGGTCTTAACGATATTTTCGTTGTTGCTCCGGATGAAGTAAGATTAGGGCTTACCAACAAAGTTGAAGGCTTAGATTTTTATTATAAAGAACATCACCGTATTTCACAGGGACAATACGAGTTGGCTAAAACACAAACCTTTGAAGACTTGGATAACGATGGAATACCTGAGTTAATGTTAACCAAGAAGGCCGAAAGTGAACATACGGAATATTTGATCATGTCTGGTGCCAACGGGCGTATTTTGCTTAAAATGACGGGTAGTAGTCCGATTTTCGTGCCCACCGGTGTTGATTATAATCATAATGGTTATAACGATGTTATGGTATACGAAGAAACTGGGGTTTCACTCATCCAACTCAGAATCCTGGATGGTGCCGGAGGGGATGTTCTTTGGTCCTATGCAGGCTTTACTAAAGCAAATACCCATGAGATTAATTCTTCTTTGGACAGTATACCAGCTTGTGTCCTGGAAGATCTTAATGCTGACAGCATACCAGAATTGGCCATTGTTAAGAGTTCTGAATCAGGAAATGGCATGGTAATTGAGATATTTGATATTGCAGGGGGATATCAGGAGCCATATCGAACAACAACCCTCCAACAACCGACTAATATACTCAATAATAGACAATGGGTTCCTGCTTATATAGCTAAAAAAATCTTTATCGCAGAAAAATCGCACCTTGCAGTAGCACCTTCCAGTGCCAATCAGGCAGCGGCAGGGTTAGTAATATTTGATTATAACAAAAATATTCCTGTTGCGATCTATCCTGGCAATGTTCATCACTTTGATATCAATCATCAAATGGTTGTTGTTGAGGAACAGGGGGGAAAGATCAGTGTTTTGAATTCACCCAGAGAGAATCCAGATATCACTGTCACCTATCTTGAAGAGAGTATCTCACCTGTGAGCATAGAATGGAAAAAAAAATCTGCCATTAAAACATTTATCTATGTCGATAATGCACCTATTCAAATGACAAGTGGAGACCAAACAGAGCTAAACCTGACTCAGGGAGAACACATTATTGGTATTGCTCAGTATGATGCAAAGGGAGATTATACTTATAGTAATTTTTCTGTTAATATCACTAAGCATAGTTATATTAAGGAAGTGACCTATATTTTTACGATAATACTATTGAGTATCCTTTTTGGACTGCCTTTGATCTTCAAACAGCGTATTAGGGCAGGTGGCAGGAATGTCTAGTAACGCCGTCGCGGCTCAGAGTTTATATAAGAAGTACAAAAAACATACAATACTTAATGATTTCAACTTAACAGTTAGTGAAGGAGAAGTACATGCTCTCGTTGGTCCAATAGGATCAGGCAAGACAACGGTTCTCAATATCCTGGCAGGAACTGTGAGCCCCAGTTATGGAACTGCCAAGATATTCAATTATCGAGTCGGGAGTATGGAAGCGCGAAAAGTCCTTGGCTATGTACCTGAAAAACCTTCTTTTTATCCCGCAATGACAGTTTTAGATTATCTGGTGTTTATGGGTATGCTTTCAGGCGTCAATCAACTGGAGGCTATAGCCAGAGCAATAGCCTTACTTAAGAAAACAGATCTCAATACATTTAAAGATAAAAACCCAAACGATCTAACACAAGGAATGAAGACGAAGATTGCACTCATTCAAGCTCTTCTTTCCAGGCCCCGACTATTGCTCTTAGATCAACCTGTGGAGGGAATGGATCAAGCCGGAAAAAGTTCAATTCTTCAGTTGGTCAGTGAGTTAGCTGTTGCAGAAGGGATCACGGTTATCATTTCTTCATCACGGTGGAATGATATCAGCCCTATTAGCGAAAAGATGACATTGATGCATGAAGGTAAGGTTCTCTTGTCAGGAGATGAAAGAGCTATTGAAGAGCTGTTTGGTCTGGGTGTATTTTCCTTTCAAACCTCTGATAATAAACGACTGATTTCGATATTGCAGAGGTTGCCATATTTAAAGCATATTATTATAACAGAAAAAGATTTAATCACTGTCATGACCGATGAATCTGAGAGATTAAGAAAAGATCTGCCCGGAATCATTTTTAAATTAGAATTGGAGTTAACTTACTTTCAACAGGAAGAGGTTACATCGGAAAAACTTCCATACTATCTATCCATGATACAAGGGGATTAGACTATGTCATCCATATTTGTTATGACCTTTAATCAGCTTTTAAAACCTAAGATGGTATGTCTATATTTACTGATATCTGCACTAGTAAGTATCGTAATATTTTTTTCAGCTAATAATCTGCTGGAAAGCTCTATTCTTCAAGGTCAAATAACCTCTTTCACTAGTTTTTTTGTTAAACTTATCTTTATATGGATTTTAGGTCTGCCTTATGTGACTTGGATTTTATATTATGGTACAGGACTCATTGCAGTAGAGCAAAATAATGGCACTCTTCTGCTTTTGCTGACCAAGCCTTTATCCCGAAATAAAATCTTTTTGGGCAAACTGGCGGCACTTCTGATGGCATCTTTGTTAATTGGAGTCATTTCTATCTTTCTTAATCTTTCACTGATGATCTTCATTACCTCCCCTGATACCCAGATTATCTTTAGATTGCTTTATCTCGTACCCGCACTGTTTATGTATCTGTTGTTTATTGCATTTTTCTTTTCTACATTAGCTCTAGGGCTATCTGTCTTATTTGAATCGAAAAAGAAAGTCTTTTGGAGACTTTTAGTGGTTGAACTCCTGCTTTATATCGGCTTACCTTTATTAAAAGAAGGGATGTATTCAACCAATTTTCAGCTGCTCGTAATCCATTATTTAGATTTTAGCCAACATCTGAGTACAGTTTTTATATACTTTTTATCTTTCATCAAGGGATCTTCTTTATCACCAGCAGCTTTAACGCGTATCTTCGATTGGTATTCAGGAATTGTGACAAACTTACAGATTCCCATGGATCTGAATAGAAACGGATTCATTATTTCTATCAACCCCTTGATCATTCTGACTAGCTGGCTGATCTCCTCTTGCTTGGTATTAACGTTGGCACTCAGACGATTTGCAAATATGGATATAACGAATGCTAAAGATTAATATTCATGTTGATAAGAAGATGGATGATAAAGCTGCTTTCTAGAAAGTATCTTTTTTCCACTAATGTTAGATAAATCTATTGTGCCTGTTACTTGTCGTAGACTATAATTGTATGTAAGTTTTTGTATTAGAAAGGTTGAAAAGATGGAGAAAATTTTAATTAAATATGACGATTTTTTTATTGATATCGCTCGACCAATTATTGAACATGATGAGTATCAAAAAATGTTACTTATCCCTCACCATCATGGGTCTGTTTTTGAACACTGCATGGATGTAGCTTACTTATCCTACAGAATGGCTTCAAGATTAAGGCTGGATGTTGTCTCCACAATCAGAGGTGCATTATTGCACGACTTTTATCTCTATAAATTTAAAAAAAGAGAAAATCGAAATTTATTAGCAGAAGGCTATCGGCATTCCCGTAATCATCCCAGAATTGCCAAAGAGAATGCTCTTAAGCACTTTGAACTTAATGACAAAGAACTGGATATTATTTCTAATCATATGTTCCCTGTGGGATTGCCAAGGAGTTTTGAAGCTTGGATTACAACTTTTGCCGACAAAAGTTTAGCTATCATTGAATATTACACTCGGGCGTTAAGCTATGCTGACAAGGTATTTTTTGCTAAACCCATTGAAGAAACGAAATAAAGTTTAAGGATGAGTTATTATTATAAACCTATACTTGTTAAGGTTATGTATATACACCTTTTAAATTATGCATTTTTGTAAGGGCTTAAACAGCTAAGCACGTTTTTTAAATTTAGAACATTAAATTGTTGTATTTTATTAGGGTTATGTTAAAATTTAATTATTAGAAATAGTTAGGAGTTCTATCCTACGTGAGCATAAAAAATGATTTTAACAAGATTCTAAAAGAAAAAGGTTATAAGTTTACCAGTCAGAGGCAACATGTCTTCGAGGTTGTTACTGAAAACGATGGGAAACATCTCAACAGCCAGGAAATCTATGAGCTGGTGAGAAAGAAATACCCTGAAATTGGGGTAGCAACGGTGTATCGTACACTTTCCCTTTTAGAAGAAATGGGCCTCATCTATGGCGTTGATTTTGAAGATGGATTCCGGCGCTATGAAATTGTTAAAGATGCCGAAGAGCATCGCCATCATCATCTGATTTGTGTGGAATGTGGAACTATCCATGAGGTAGAAGAAGATCTGCTTGGAGCAATTGAAGAAAAAATATTTAGGAATAACAAGTTTAAAGTTATTAATCATCGTGTCAAATTCTATGGATATTGTGAAGAATGTTTGAACAAGATGAACTCCAATAAATAAATGTTTACTGTATTACATTCACCGGAGTGAATATACTTAAGCCGTATCCCTTGGGTATGGCTTTGTATTTTTTTGAGCCCAGACCAAAAATCAAGTAATTCATATAATTATGGATTCAGCAAAATAAAGTATCATAAAAGATAATCAAGATTTTTATAATCATTGTTAATATTGGCATATTGGTAGAATAGTTCTGACTATGATTTTATTTGACAGTTTATGGAGATGGTAAATGAAAGCTAATCAAAAAACAAATGTTATCAGAATACTTGAATCCCAGGGTGTTAAGCATGAAGTGTTTGAGTACTCGGTGGAAGATGGACAGTTAGATGCTGTTTCAGTCGCGCAGAAAGTTGGGTTTGAACCTGACCGTGTATTTAAAACATTAGTAACAAACGGGAAAAATACAGGATTAAATGTTTTTGTCATTCCTGGTAACTGCGCTCTTAATTTAAAGAAGGCTGCTGAAGCGTCTGCAGATAAAAGCATCGAAATGCTCAAATCAAAAGATTTGCTTCCCCTGACAGGTTATGTTCATGGGGGTTGTTCTCCGATCGGCATGAAAAAAGAATACCCCACTTTTATTGAAGAAATGGCATCAGAGTACGATTACATCGTGATCAGTGCAGGGAAAATTGGTCTTCAGGTGAAAGTTAATCCTCAGGATCTGATAATGCTTACAAAGGCTAATTATGCTGATCTTGTATAATATAACCAATAAAGGGGTCCGATATTTAAAATATCGGACCCCTTTTTATTGGGAGCACTTACTTGACGTCTGTTAAAGTTAAAGGTGATTCAACAGTTCTCTTCCTTATTTATAGGACAGGGGTCAGCAGTCTCGATACAGACTCTTTGAACCTAATCATATTCGATCTCTTATGGTATTTATCAAGAGTAAGCTCCGTACAAAATTCCAAATCCTGAAGGAAAGCATGGTGCAGCCTTTGCGAGATCGAGACATCATAAATAAAAGCATTGACCTCAAAGTTAAGTTTAAAACTTCGAATATCAAAGTTAGCAGTTCCGACAGAGGAGATTTTTTCATCCACTACGATGGTCTTGGAATGAAGGAAGCCTCTGTTGTAAATATAAGCTTGAACTCCGGCGTTGAGCAAATCTCCGATAAAGGAATAGGTCGCCCAATAAACAAAGACATGATCAGGTTTATTGGGAATCATGATCTTTACTTCAACACCTGATAGAGCTGCGATTTTTAATGCTTCCTGGATACTTTCGTCAGGGATGAAGTAAGGGGTATGGATATAGATACGATGCTTGGCGGAGTTGATCATTTTAATATATCCCTGTTTGATTTCCTCCTGCGGAGAATCTGGACCGCAAGAGACGATCTGGATGCCCGAGGTGCCATGGCCCTCAGGAGGAGGGTAATATTTTGGTAACTCCAGAATTTCTTCACCGCAGGCTGCCCGCCAATCAAGCAAAAAGCGGGTTTGCATATCATGAACTGCAGTACCCCGTATCTTTAAGTGGGTATCACGCCAATAACCCATTTTCCTTTTCAAACTGATATATTCATTTCCAACATTAAAACCGCCTAAAAAACCACATTTTCCGTCAATGATCACCAATTTGCGGTGATTTCGGTAATTCAGCCTGAGATTGATATAGCTTAAAAAAGAGGGAAAGAACTTAACTACTTTTCCGCCCGCCTCAACAAGGGACTCAAAATCATTATTATGGAGCTGGTTACCAAGAGCATCTACCAAGAGCCTCACTTCAACGCCTTCCTGAGCTTTTTCCGTGAGGATCTTAATCAACTGCTTGCCAAGGGAATCGCGTTTAACGATAAAGTAGAGAATATGGACATGATCTTTAGCGTTAATGATACATTTGAATAGCTCTTTAAATTTATCTGTACCGTCCGTAAAGACATCAACCATATTATCCTGGGAAAACAGAGCTTTACTTTGTACCTGATGGAGATGGATCAGGTCCTTGTAGTTTTCCATTATGGGGTCGTTAAACGTAAGCTTTCCAGAACGAAGGTCTTCGATTTCTTTATTTAGTAGAGAAGCATAATGTTGATGCTCATCTGCACCTAGCTGAAACATCTTTTTCCGGGTGAGGTTTTGAGAGAGTAAGATGTAAAATATAGCTCCCACAGCAGGCAAAAGGAAGAGAACCAAAATCCAGGCTAAGGTCGAGGTTGGATTTCTTCTCTCCAGAAATATGACGGTAAAAGCAAATAGAATATTGACAACATAAAGCGCTGTTACGATATGAGAACTAAACTCCGTTAGGGAAATTGACATCCTGTTTTGACTCCTTAACGAGTTATCTATCTTAATCCTTTTATATCAAAAATTAGAAGCACAAGCAATAATATTTACCACAGTAGAGATATTTATAAAAAGACTCCCTTTAAAAAGAAAAATTTTTTAAAATAGTTTTGGCCCTTCATAAAATGGCTATTTTTAGGGAATGGTTTATATAGAGAGATTATTAAGGGTTTCAATCATTGCGGAATCAGAGGTCTGAGAATATCATGAAGTTTTTGGCTTTACTTATTGCCTTGTTGGCTTGGCTCTTTTTGGTATCCCTGCTTAAAATCCAGCTTAATTTTTCCTATTGTTATCAGAATCTATCTAGTCATGTCGTTTTGGATGTGAAGATCCTTTTCTCCACTCTAAAAATAGAATTGAACCTACCGAAAAGTATGTATTTTTCGGGGATAGAAAGCTTCATAACTAATGTACTGGAGACCGGGGCTGAAGACGAATGTAAAGATAAGCCAAAACCCAAACCACAGAAAACCAACAAAAACCGTTATCGGTACTTGAAACATTTGACGGGAGAGATATGGCGTCATTATGTTTCCTCTTTTTCCAGAGTATTATGGATTAAAAGAAAACTTACAGCTTTGAGCAAATCCTTCTATAAAAAAATCAATGTCTATTCACTGCGGGCTGCCGTACAGATAGGTGGTAGGGATGCAGCAGAAACAGGGTTGCTTGTAGGAGTTTTTTGGGCTTTTTTTGGACAAATGACTGCCAGACTCTACCGTTGGATGAATGTCAAAAAACACGATATTCGCTACAACGTTATTCCACGTTTTGATGATGAATTATTTTTATGTCGGCTCCACTGCATATTAAGCTTGAAAATAAGCCATATTATTTTTACAGGTTATAAATTCCTATTATTGATTTTTAAAAACAGGAGGATAAGGAATTATGGAAGAGCACCCAATTGAAACGTTAATGAAAACAGCGATGGATAGTATTCAGAAAATGATAAATGTTAATACCGTTATAGGAGATCCGGTGGAAACTCCTGCCGGCTCAGTTATAGTACCCGTTTCCAGAGTCTCATGCGGATTTGCAGCTGGTGGAAGCGAATTCCTGCCGATGGAAGGGGAGGAAGGAGAGGACAAAGAGGAAGGAAAGAAGATGCCATTCGGAGGAGGCAGCGGTGGCGGTGTGTCTGTAAAACCGGTAGGCTTCCTCGTCGTCAGTCAGGACCAAATAAGGCTTCTCCCGGTGGAAGGTAATATGTTAGCTGATAGACTCATCGATGAAATGCCCAATCTTATGGATAAGTTTTCTCACATGATAAACAAAAGACGGCCTCACCGTGAGATGGGCTATGATGAACGCTGCTAAAGCTTAATTGTTCATTATTGGCATAAAGATTTAATAATAACCTAGTATTGGTTATTCTAGGTAATTCAATTGAGTTGGTTTTGATTCTGTTGAAGACTTCTTCTTAAATAGTTCTTTTATTAAATAGGTTTCTTCTATTCCCTCTGCAGTATACATACATTTAGGCAGGGGGATTTTGCTATGGTGAATTTGATTTGGCTTATCATGCTGCTCGTTGGAATTATAATTTCAGCCATAACGGGCAATATTGATCAAGTAACCCAATCAGCTTTAAAGGCAGCCGAACTGGGGATAGAGGTTGCAATCCAACTCATGGGTGTAATGAGTCTGTGGCTCGGCATTATGCGTTTAGCTGAGAAAGCAGGACTGATTCAGATGTTAGCCAAGCTCTTTTCCCCTGCCATTCGCTTATTATTTCCTACCCTAAAACCAAACAGTCCTGCTTTCGGTCCAATTATCATGAATCTCTGTGCAAATATTTTGGGACTTGGCAATGCAGCCACACCATTTGGGTTAAAGGCTATGCAGGAATTACAAAAAGAAAACCATCACCCTGATACGGCAAGTCCTGCTATGATCACTTTCCTTGCTCTGAATACTTCTTGTATTACCATCATTCCTGCTTCAATAATCGGTGTCAGGATGAAAACAGGCTCCGCTAATCCGACAGAAATTATTGGCACAACGATATTTGCTACAGCATGTGCCATGTCAACCGCCATTATTGTTGATTACATTTTCCGAAAGAGGAATCGAGTATGAATTTCATAACTGAGGTTACCAGGTGGGCGATTCCATTTCTTCTGTTTGTTATTCCCCTTTATGCCTATTTTCGAAAAGTTCCTGTCTATGAATCATTTGTCGAAGGAGCAGAAGATGGTTTCAAGACAGCTGTGCGCATTATTCCGTTCCTGATTGGAATGCTTGTTTCTATCAGGATTTTTATTGATTCAGGTGCATTGGAGATATTAGCGAATGTTGTCAACCCCTTTTTTCTAAAAATGGGTTGGAATCCTGATCTTCTGGGGATAATTCCCTTAGCCATTATGCGGCCATTAAGCGGTTCGGGATCACTTGGCGTCGCAACCCAGCTTATCCATCAATATGGGCCTGATTCCTTTATCGGTAGACTGGCCTCGACTCTTCAAGGTAGTACGGATACCACGTTTTTTGTTCTTGCTGTCTATTTTGGTTCTATCGGAATCAAAAAGCACCGGTATGCTCTCAAAGTGGGGTTATTAGCTGATCTAATGGGCCTTATCGCTTCCATCTGGATTGTAAGTAAAGTTTTTGGTTAGAAAATTGCATCAGCCCAGCGTGTTCTGCTAGAATGGGTATAGAAATATTTGGCTAAAGTATCATCGATAGTATAATAGTAAATTCTATGGTGGATATCATCATGACGGATAAGGGAAAACAATCAGAGCGTTTACAAAAAGTTATGGCGCGATTGGGCATAGCTTCACGTCGTCATGCTGAAAACCTAATCAGTCTGGGACAAGTCAAGGTCAATGGTACTATTGTAAGGGAACCGGGACTCAAAGTAACAGATCAAGACCTTATTGAGGTAGAAGGTGTTCAGCATGCAGCTTCTACCTTGAAGAAAAAGGACTTTATCTATATTCTGTTGAATAAGCCTGAAGGAGTTATCAGCAGTGTGAACGATCCCCGACAGCGGAAAACAGTTATCGATATCATTAAAAAAGATATTCCAGAAAGGATATATCCTGTGGGTAGACTTGATTATGACACATCGGGTTTACTGCTTCTGACAAATGATGGGGAATTAACGTTCCGTCTGACACACCCCAGCTATGGTGTCGAAAAGACGTATCTGGTAGGTTTAAAAGGCGAGATATCTTCCCAAGCGTTTAAAACACTGGAAGAGGGGGTTCTCTTAGAGGACGGACTTACTTCACCTTCAAAAATAAAAAGTGTCCGTAAGAATAAAAAAGGAAATAACTTGATTTTTGTAGAAATATCTATTCATGAAGGTAAGAACAGGCAAGTCAGAAGGATGTTTGAAAAGGTAGGTTGCCCTATTTCTAGTCTAAAAAGAATCGCTTTCGGCCCAATTCAACTAGATGAAAAGATAAAAACCGGCGAGTATAGACATCTTATACCATCTGAAGTTGCTATGCTAAAGGAAGAAGTAGGGCTGAATGTCAACTGAATGGGGATGAACGTTGTTGATTAAGGTAAGGATAAATGATGAGACTGTTTCATGGAAACTGAAATTTCGAATACGCTTAGATTTTCGAGCGGAGGAAAAAAGCGGTCGTTTCTTCTTCGGTGGTAAAACAAGTGAAGCTATGGCAGAAGCTGTCAGGGAACAGCAGATGGCTCTTTTGAAGAATGTACCGCTTCAGGGTATAACCTTCGATGATTTTGATGCCAGTATGGACATATATTTAGTCAATGAGGGGGATCACCGCCGAAAACAGGAAGCTGCCTATGCTCCTTTATTGGTGACCTGTAAAGCGGACAATATAGAAGACGTATTTCCATTGTTGCTTCGACCAGAATTCAAGAAGATCGAAGTGCTCGGACCGGATAGTATCAATATTGAGAGATTAGAGTTAGAAAGGTTATTATACTCTATTTTCAAAAGTTTTGAGAATGAAGTCAGTAATACAGAGCATAAATACTAACCAAGTTATTGATAACTGATGGAACCAAGGAAGTATATTTAATTTTATTATAAGATTTAAAAAGTATTGATTTGGGTGGTGGAAACATGAAATTAAAACCTGTTAAAACGAGAAGAATCTACGAAGAGATCGTAGAACAAATAAGACTTTTGGTTTCGGAAGGGCACGTCAAAGCAGGTGATAGACTCCCATCAGAACGGGACCTCGCTGAAAGGCTGCAAGTGAGCAGAGCTTCCGTCAGAGAAGCACTCAGTGCCTTAGAAATGATGGGATTACTGGAAATCAGAAGTGGTGAGGGTACATATATTAAACAGGTAAACATCGATTCTGTAGTTGCACCTTTGGCGTGGGTCTTGTCCATGGAGAAAGATACCGTTCTTGAATTGCTAGAAGTAAGAAAAATCCTGGAAACCCAGGCTGCCGTTCTCGCGGCAGAAAGAGCTGAATTCGAAGAGCTAGCCGAGATGCGTGATGCTTTGGAAGAGATGAAGATGGACTTGCAGTCCGAACGTCTGGGAGATGCTTCAGATCATAGCTTTCATTACGCTATTGCGCGCGGAACAAGAAATAAGATCCTTATCCGCCTTATGAATGCCATATCTGATACCATGCATCAAACATTAAAGGCCAGCAGGATTAAGCTTTACGAGAGTGAAGGTATACCGGAGAGGTTACTTAGGGAACATCAAGACATATATTCTGCGATAGAAGCTAAAGCTCCTAAAGAAGCACGTAAGCTAATGCTGCAACACTTAGAAGGAGTTGAAAAGGAGTATCTGAAAGATTTGTAGGATAAAACAATAATTCTCAAACCAAAAGGCTTGAAATACAATTTAAAATGGATAACTCAACTTTCCCAACATTAAATAATGGTTAAAGCCATGATTCTTCTGACAC
>CAYZDF010000055.1:0-18942 GCA_964477085.1 uncultured Gracilibacteraceae bacterium
CTACAAGGACCACACCAAGCAGCCCAGAAATCTACTAATACTGGCTGCGTAGCTTTAAGAACATCACTTTCCCAATTCTCCGCAGTAAAAGTTTTTACGTTTACTCCAGCCATAATTTACCTCCTGTTATTCACTATTCCCGCTCTTTGCCATCCTAGGATCGCGGTATCGTGAAGCATGCTTCACACATCCATGGACGTTATTTGATGAATCTTTTTAGAACATCAATAAGGTCATCAAATGCTTCATTATTATTTGCAAAGAGAGCATCCTTTAAACACGATTTAGAATGTTCTTCGAAAATCAAAATTCCAACCTTATTAACCGCCGCTCTGACTGCAGCCACTTGAACAAGAATATCGGAGCAGCATTTTTCATCTTCAAGCATCCGCTGTAATCCTTTAACTTGCCCTTCAATCCTTTTCAAGCGGACAATAATATTATTCTTTGAAGATTTGTTATCGGACTGTTCCATCGATTCATCCCCCATTTACCCCTAGGGGGTATCTCATGTTTATATTATATATTTGTATGTTCATCATGTCAATATCATTTTTAACAGGATATACCAAAATTATTCTTTTTATTTAAATGCTGTTTTCAGTAATATAGATTCTTGAATAATTACAGAATGAACCATGGTGAAGGCCAGAAAGCGTCAAGGCCAAGCTGACTTCGCGAGTGTCATATAGGTCATGGATAACGACTTAATACGACGAAGAGAGTATGAAGAATAATATAGACAAAGATGGCAGACTTGAACCAGTCTGATATCTTTGTCGGAATCAACTCATCTCGAAAGAAATCATTCTATTTTTTCTTGATATCCAGTTTAATATGAAGTTCATTTAATTGCTTGGTCTCAACTGGAGACGGAGCTTGGGTCAGAAGACAACTGGCACTCTGAGTTTTAGGGAAGGCAATAACATCGCGGATATTCTCCCTATTGGCCAGAATCATGGTAAGCCTGTCTAACCCAAAGGCGATTCCACCATGAGGAGGTGTTCCATATTCAAAGGCCTCAAGTAGATACCCAAATTTATCATAAGCTTCTTCCGTACTCATACCTAAGAGATCAAAAATCTTCTCCTGAACATCACGACGATGGATACGGATGCTTCCTCCACCTAGCTCCATTCCATTAAGGATTAAATCGTAAGCTTTTGCTCTGGCTTTAAGAGGTTCGGTGTCAAGTACCTCAATGTCCTCATCCATCGGACTGGTAAACATATGATGGATGGCTACATAACGTTTTTCTTCTTCATCATATTCCAGTAACGGAAACTCAGTAATCCACAGGCAGTTGATCACGCCGGGAGGGATAATCCCCTGTCTCTTCGCCAGCTCAAGACGTAGGTTTCCTAAGGCATTATGCACAATAGATTCTTTATCGGCGACGAAGAAGATGATATCTCCGGTTTCTGCACCCATGGTAGTGATCAGGTTATTAATCTCTTCCTCGGTAAAGAATTTAAGAATAGGAGATTTCATACCATCTTCAGTCAGGACGATATAAGCTAAGCCTTTCGCACCGTATATATTGACGAATCCCGTTAACCCATCGATTTCCCTGCGAGGCATCCCTGCACAATTCTTGGCACAGATCCCCTTAACCCTTCCGCCTTTGGAAATCACATCGGTAAAGACTTTGAAGCCTGATCCTTGAACGACATGGGCAACATCAATAAGCTCCATCCCAAAACGGGTATCCGGCTTATCTGATCCGAATCGCTCCATAGCTTCTTTAAAGCTTAGTCTGGGGAAAGGTGTTGGGATGGTGATTCCTAAGATATCTTTAAATATCTTAGTGATGAGTTCTTCCATCAAGGGTAGAACGTCTTCAATCTCAATAAAGGACATCTCAATATCCAATTGAGTAAATTCAGGCTGACGATCAGCACGTAAATCTTCATCCCGGAAACAACGTGCAATCTGGAAGTATTTTTCCATCCCGGAAACCATTAACAGTTGTTTAAAGATCTGAGGAGACTGTGGTAGAGCATAGAAAGTACCTTCATTGACCCTGCTTGGTACAAGATAATCTCTGGCTCCTTCCGGAGTTGATTTCGTAAGAATTGGGGTTTCAATCTCCAAGAAACCGTTTTGATCCAGGAAGTTTCGCATGATCTGCATGACTTTGTGACGGATCATAAAAATATTCTGCATTTCCGGACGACGGAGATCCAAATAACGATGCTTAAGTCTAAGACTTTCGTCAACATCGACTTGATCCTGAATATAGAAAGGAGGAGTCTTTGCTTTATTAAGTATCTCTAAAGCTTCAACGACAACTTCAACGTCGCCTGTTCTCATGTTGGGATTTTCTGAACCACTTGGTCGTGCCCTTACTTTTCCTTGTATTTTAATAACATATTCTGTACGAAGCCTTTCAGCTAAAGTGAAACCATTTTCCGGCATATCTGGGTTGAAAACGACTTGAACGATACCGGATCGATCCCTGAGATCTACGAAAATAACACCACCGTGGTCTCTTCTGGTTTGGACCCAGCCAAACAATCGGACGTTCTCTCCTGCATTCTCTTTTCTCAAGTTCCCTGCACTGTTTCTTCCTGCTAACATTGCCATCCTCCTATATATCCATATCATTATGATTGATATGCTTAAGAATATAATCCTTAATAGATTCCATTGCTATTTCAGACTGATCTCCTAGCTTCATATCCCTAATAATAGCAATGTTCTTATCTATTTCTTCTTCCCCAAGAATGATAACGTACCTGGCTTGAACACGATCAGCATACTTCATTTGACTCTTAAGCCCTCTGCCCAAAAGATCCATGAGGCCCATAACTCCGTACATTCTAAGTTCACTGATTAATTGAAACCCTTTTTCCCGGGCTAAGTCACCAAGAGCTGCCACGACCACTTTATTCTCAGTTACTTCGTCCAACTCGATGTTCTGTTTGTCGAGTACGGCTAGAATCCGTTCCATACCCATTGCAAACCCGATACCTGGTGTCGAAGGTCCACCGATTTCTTCGACCAATCCATCATAGCGACCACCACCGCAGATGGCACTTTGAGCACCAATACCCTCAGCCATGACTTCGAAGGCTGTTCGTTGATAGTAGTCCAGTCCCCTAACCATTTTGGGATTAATTTTATATTGAATATTGGAAACACGCAGATACTGCTGGACTTTATCAAAATGATCCTGGCAGGAGTCACAGAGTGTATCCAGGGTCGTGGGAACACCGGCAGTCAACTTTTGGCATTCTCTATTTTTACAATCGAGTATTCGCATCGGATTTCGCTCGAATCGACTCTGGCAATCTGTACATAGTTCCGCTTTTCGATCCTGTAAAAAGTCATGCAGCTTATCGCGATGATCCGCTCTGCATACGGGGCAACCTACGGAATTGATATGAACTTCCAAGCCATGGAGCCCGATCCGCCGATAAAACTCCCAGATAAGATGAATAACCTCCGCATCGACGAGGGGGTCTTCCCCTCCCAGAACTTCGGCACCGAACTGATGGAATTGCCTGAACCGACCAGCTTGGGTATTCTCATATCGGAACATAGGCCCCAGATAGTACAGTTTGACCGGTTGTGGCAGACTATGTAATTTATTTTCCACGTAAGCCCGACACACCGAAGCAGTACCTTCCGGCCGAAGGGTAATGGATCTCTGACCTTTATCCAGGAAGGTGTACATTTCTTTATTGACGATATCCGTTGTCTCGCCTACTCCGCGCTGGAACAATTCGGTGGCTTCAAAGATCGGTGTCCTGATCTCCTGATATCCAAACTCGGAACAAATCTTCCGAATCTGCTCTTCAATATAATGCCATTTCTCAACAGTACCAGGTATGATATCCTGTGTACCTTTAGGACGTTGAATGGCCATGATTTCCCTCCTATTATTGTCATGTTTGGCAAAGCTAGAGGCGGCATTGATCCGCTCTGTTATCTTTCTGTTATCGTTCCTGTTATCTTCCTTGAAGTTCACAATTAATCTATTATAGCAAAGATATCGATAACATTAATACAGTATTATAACATAATTCTTATAACTGCTCATCATTTCCAAGAGAATTTTGTCAAAAATTTAAGCTATGGATCAATATAGTGTTTTAAGGCTTGTACTCTAAGCGCATGATTCTCCTCAAAACGTTTAAGGTAATAATTCAAGTCAATAGGATGATAATAATTGTGATGTCCTCCATCCCGTTTCAGGATTTTGCTGGAAGCCCCTGCACCCAGCCCAATGATATTTTGCTTTTCTTCAATGATCGCAATATTGTATCTACTCACTTTACCCGGCAAAGAGTAGCCAATATTCTCCAGGTTCCCTGCAATATTCTTCTGTCGATACAAATAGTACGGTTTATAATCCGATCTTTCAATCTTCTTCTTGATGTGTTCTTGAAGTGAAATCCAATCGTTACCGGTCTGGTGTTCATATTTTGCTTCCCAGGCATCCGATCCTCGTTTCAGAGCAAGTGCATGTACTGTCAAGTTATCGGGGCGCAAAGTTAAAACTCTTTGCAATGAATCCAGCATGTCCGAATTTACTTCATCAGGCAGTCCGAGGATAAGATCCATATTGATGATCCAATCAGACATTTCTCTTGCAAGTTGATAACAGTCTATAATATCCGAAACAGTGTGTTTTCTTCCGATCCTGGATAAAGTTTTATCCTGCATCGATTGGGGATTGATACTGATCCGGTTCACTTGTGCCTGCCTCATGATATTAAGCTTGGATCTATCAATGGAATCCGGTCTGCCGGCTTCTACCGTATACTCCAAATCTTTAATTATGGGGATGTATTGATGTATGATTTGCATAAGTTTTTCCAAATCGGATGAACTTAAGGTGGTTGGCGTTCCTCCCCCGATATAGATACAGTCTGCCTTAAGTCCCATGTCCCTCATCATCTCACCAGTCAATCGAGTTTCTTCATATAAAGCCCGCAGGTACGAATCAAATAACTCCCGGTTCTTGGTGGTCAGAAAGTTGGAAGGAAAAGAACAATAGAAACAACGTGAAGGGCAAAACGGTATCGTAAGATAAACGGATATCAAATCCGATCTTTCCTTCATCTTTTCCAGAAATGGTTTTTGAATATTCGCGATGTTTCTTAAAACGCTGACTTTTTCCTCTTCAACAAGGTATAAGTCATTGAGAATCATAGTCTGCAAGTTTTCTTCAAGTGCCATATCGTTCATTTTGGAAAGCAGTTTACCCGGCCGGATACCCGTCAGGATACCCCACGGCATCCTCCTTTGGGTCATCCTCGCTAAAGATATATGTAAAGCCCTTTTGACCAAGATCTGAGCTAAGGGTTCCTGCCCTGGTAAGGATACCTCCTTAAGTATTTCCAACACATCCGGTATCCTTATGTTATACTCTTGGCCTTTACATTCATCTTGGTGACTATTTGCCTGTAGGGTATTCAATTGACCCTCTTCAGGCTGATCAGGGTCCTTTATCATGAATGAAACTGCATAAACCCTGGGATTATCGGTCTTATGCTCTATACGCAATTGACTGACAGACCGACTGATGGCTTCTCCGGAAGTCCCTAACCTAATATTTTTGCCCGGAAAAAAAGCTGCTATGATGGCAATGCAGCTTTTTAGGGTTTTTTGATCAATTGTTGAACTGGTTAAAACAAGTTCTTCAGACATCATCGGAAAGCTCCATTGATAAATGGATTGGAAATCCTTTCTCTACCTATGTTCGTACCGGATTCGTGGCCAGGAAAAACCGGCATATTATCAGGAAGTACCATTAGTTTTTGACGGATACTATTCAGGAGTTGACGCATATCTCCCCCTGGAAAATCCGTTCTGCCGACTGAACCGGCAAAAAGTGTGTCCCCACTGATCAATCCATCGGGTGTTAATAAACAGATACTGCCTGGGGAATGCCCGGGAGTATGAAGGATCTTAACCTTCATTTCACCGACCGAAACTTCTTGTCCATCTAGCAGGAGGATATCAGCTGGAGAGGCTACCATCTCCTTAAACGAGTAGCAGGAAAGATTCTTAGCAGGGTCGGTCAGCATTTCAGCATCATCCTGATGAATGGCAACCTTGGCATTAAGCTCTTTTCTAAGATCTTCAACCGCACCGATATGATCATAGTGTCCGTGGGTCAGCACAATATGGGTGACGTTAAAACCATTTTCCTTAATCCAATTAAATAACATTGTACTCCCTGCCCCGGGATCAACAACGATCGCTTGTTTGGTCTTTTCGCATCCTAAAAGATAACAGTTCACGCCCATGCCCGGTGTAATCTTCTGTTTGATCACTTATATCACCTCAATAACCAGTATTATAAAACACCAAAGATCATTTTAACCAAAAAAAAACTTAAGATTTATAAGATTTTATGGACATACTTCGGCTGTTTAGAAATTCTTCTTACTATCAAGCAAAATGGTCACAGGACCCTGATTAATAAGCTCGACATCCATATCTGCCTGAAACTGCCCGGTCTCTACTTTGACACCCTGATCACGGACAGTACTCACCAAATCTTCAAAGAGTTTTTTGGCCAGAGCGGGAGGTGCTGCATCAGAAAAGCTTGGTCTTTTCCCTTTGCGGCAATCACCAAAAAGCGTGAACTGCGAGACCAATAATAATTCACCTTGAATGTCGGGAAGAGACAGGTTCATCTTGCCTTCCTGATCTTCAAAGATCCTTAAGCCGATAATCTTATCAGCCAGCCACTGGACGTCTTTTGGTGAGTCATCTTGACCTACTCCGATTAAACCTAACAAACCAGTACCGATTTCTCCGACAATAGATCCTTCAACACGTACAGCTGCTTTTCGTACTCTCTGGACAACACAACGCATCAGCGATTTCCTCCGGTTTGGAGTCTTTCGACAACAGTGACATCTTTTACTCTTCGGATTTTTTGTAACACAAAATTAAGATGTTCCAGACTACGCACTTCTATTTTGAGTAGAATATGTGACACTCTGTCTTTACCTACCCTGGCATTGATGGCAAGCATATGGGTACGTGTTTCCATTATAACATTCATAATATCCGAGACCAAACGAGCCCGATCCAGAGCAACAATTTCTATATCCACCGAATAAACGGAGTCGATATTCTGCTCCCATTCGACTTCGACAAAACGTTCCTGTTCTTCTCCAGACATACCCAAGAGTTCGGTACAGTCCTTGCGGTGGATAGAAACACCGCGTCCTCTGGTGATAAACCCAAGGATATCATCTCCCGGCAGAGGATTACAACAGCGGGAAAAACGCACCAAAATATTGTCAACACCTTTTACCCTTACCCCTTGCGAAGATTTGGCTGAAGGTTTCTGTTCTCCCTGATTGAGGTATTGTAAAGGCTCCGCTTCTTCTTTGATGATTTCATCCCTTAGTCTGATAAGTGCTCTTTTAAAAGTTATCGCACCATCACCAAGAGTGGCATATAGATCATCAATACCATTAAAGTTAAAGCTCCGCGCTAACTTGTGCAGGTTATCATTCTTTAAAGCCGAAGCGGGTTCCATCCCTAATTTGCGGGCTTCTCTTTCCAAACCTTCCCGCCCGCGGACAATGTTCTCTTCCCTTTTTTCTTTCTTAAACCATTGGCGGATTCTATTCTTAGCCTGAGATGTTTTAACCAGACAGACCCAGTCTCTGCTGGGACCTGTAGGGGTCTTCGTCGTCAGAACTTCAATGATATCACCATTTTTCAATTTGGTATCCAAGGGAACGATACGACCATTGATCTTAGCTCCGATACAGCTGTGTCCTACATCGGTATGAACACGATAAGCAAAGTCGATCGGACAGGAATCAGCAGGTAGTTCCACCACATCACCCTTGGGCGTAAAAACGAAGACCGTATCGGCAAATAAATCGACTTTCAGTGATTCCATAAATTCTCCGGCATCTCTGGAATCATGCTGCCATTCCAATAGTTGACGCAGCCAGGAAAGCTTCTGCTCAAAGTTATTCTCTATCTTTTTGCCTTCTTTGTACTTCCAATGGGCAGCAATTCCGTACTCAGCCGTTCGGTGCATTTCCCATGTCCGAATCTGAATCTCAAATGGTTCTCCATGACTGCCAATGAGCGTGGTATGCAGAGACTGATACATATTCGGTTTGGGCATGGCAATATAGTCTTTAAATCTACCAGGAATAGGTTTCCATAAGGTATGAATAATACCCAATGCACCATAGCAGTCATTAACAGTTTCAACGACCACTCTAATCGCCGTCAGATCATAGATTTCACTGAGATCTTTGTTTTGATTGACCATTTTTTTATAGATACTGTAGAAATGCTTGGGGCGACCGGCAATATCCGCATCGATTCCCACTTCCTCCAGTCTTATTTTCAACTGCTCGATAACCTCATTGATCTGTTCTTCCCGCTCTTTTCGTTTTAGAGCAATTCCTTCAACCATATCATAATATTCCTGTGGATTTAGAAAACGGAAAGACAAGTCTTCTAATTCCCACTTAATCCTGAAAATACCCAGGCGATTAGCTAGTGGCGCATAGATTTCTAATGTCTCCTGAGCAATTTCCTTTTGCTTCTTTTCACTTTGGAATTTCAGGGTGCGCATATTATGTAAACGATCTGCCAGCTTGATTAAAACCACCCGAATATCTTTAGCCATAGCCAAAAACATTTTGCGTAGGTTCTCTACCTGAACTTCCATCTTACTCTTATATTCGATCCGTCCCAACTTGGTGACACCATCGACCAAACCTGCCACTTCATCTCCAAATTTCTTTCTGATCTCTTCCAAGGTATGGTCGGTATCCTCAGCGACATCATGAAGGAGTGCAGCTATAATCGTGGAATCATCCATTTCCAATTCTGCAAGGATAGATGCAACCTCCAGCGGATGATGGATGTATTCCTCCCCTGAATTGCGAAGTTGACCACGATGAGCTTCTTCTGCATACCTATAAGCCTTTTCAATCTTTTCAATATTGTATTGTGCACTGTTTAATACCAAGGTTTCCTTAAGTTCTTCGAAGTTCATAAGCCCACCCTCAGAGTAATTTAAGAACAAGATTCACTTAACATTCGATAGCGGAGAGAACGATTTAAATCTGTTCGATTATCAGTATGAAGCCTGATTAAAAATGGTCCGGTTCCTCCCAACCATTCAATCAAACCCAACTCCTCAAAAATCTTGACGATATGCATCTGGATCTGCTCATCTTCAAAGAGTTCCCAATACAAAAGATTGTCTTTGTCAACCTTATTCTTAATGTCTTTAAAGGCCTCAACTAAGAGCTTCCTTTCCAGATCAATAGGAGAGTTACCATCAGATTCATTTATTGACTTATCACTCAGGTCTGATTGGAATTCATCTTCGGCACAAGCGATCTCCAGGAGACTATCTCCCGAAGCTTTGCGATAATCTTTAAGTACGGCTTGGATTTTCTCTTCCCCAAGATAATCATTAACCTCAAGACAATATATGATATCAATATTTTTAATGTTTTTCAATTGATCAATTTCATTGCCCTTTTTAAAAGCCAGGGCTTCCAAACGAAGGTTATCCTTTTGCAAGTAAAGCTTAAGATGTTCTGCATTTTTGCCCATGGTTAGGCTTTTGGTAACCGCCAGATCACTGGACATCAGAACAGGTGCTGGATTTCCTGCTCCAAAAGGTCCGATCTGTTCTAATTCTTGATGAAGACCCAAGTTCAGTTCGCTGATGGGAACAATTGCATCGATCAGATATTGTTCTTTATAAACGAGACCGCTTTCTACAAAGCTATGATTGAGAGCTTCCTTCAACGGAGCGATATGAGTGACTGGCAGCGAGAATCCTGCTGCTTGTTTATGTCCGCCGAATTTCAGAAGATAGGAAGCTTGTTTTTCCAACTCCTGCAATACATGATAATCTGGAATCCCCCTGGCTGAACCTTTTCCGGTCTCACCCTCTTCACATATAAGAAAGACTGGTCGCCGAAATCGCTCTACTAGTCTGGAAGCTACAATCCCGATAACCCCATGATGCCAGTGAGAAGAAGACAATACAATGACTGCGGGCAGCTCATCCTGGGCTAACATATTTTCTGCCTCTTGCAGAATTCTTCTTTCCGTCAGTTGTCTCTGATAATTCTCTTTACTCAGCTCTTTGGCTATATCCAAAGCATCTGCATAATCTTCTTCGAGTAGTAAGTTTAAGGCTAACCTAGCCGTGTCCATTCTTCCTGCAGCATTGATTCTCGGTGCCACAATGAACGAAATCTGACCAGCCTTTAATCTTTTATCCAGGAGTCCGCATTCTTCGATTATGGCCCGGATTCCAGTATGGACGGTTTTTTCCATTACTTTTAAGCCATATTTGGCGATAATTCTGTTTTCGCCGATCAGAGGTACAATGTCCGCGATAGTTCCTAATGCTGCCAGATCCAAGTATTGGAGTTCTGAGTGCTTTTTATCCTGATATTGGAAATGAGAAAACAAGGCCTGAACTAGTTTGAAAGCAACCCCAACTCCAGCTAGGTGCTTAAAAGGATAACCAGAATCAGTAACTTTTGGATTTAAGATGCCAAAGGCCGAAGGAAGTTGCTCTTGAGGTTCGTGATGATCCGTAATGATGATATCAATATCCAAACGTGAGGCAAGTTCTGTTTCTTCAACTGCGGTTATTCCGCAATCCACCGTAATAATAAGCGAGATTTGATTGTCTGAAGCCTTTTGAATAACATCCTGGTGAAGTCCATAACCTTCTTCTCGGCTTGGAATATGAACGACGACATTGAATCCGAACGATCGAAGAACTTTATAGATAAGAGCAGTTCCACTAACTCCATCAACATCATAATCACCATAAACAAGGATCTTCTCCTGAAGTTCCAAAGCTTTCTGAAGTCTGGTCACGATTCGCCCCATGTCTTTAAAAAGAAACGGTGAGTGGAACTCGAATAAAGATGGTCTCAAAAATTCAATAATATCGTTGACAGTCACATATCCTCTATTTCTAAGAACATTAAAGATACTCTGAGGAACACCTGCATTTTTCAGATCATGCTGCATTAATAGCTTTTCTTGTGATAAACACCACTTATTGACCATCTTTATAACCTCAATGATTCTGTTTATTATTCTTCGGTTAACATTATCATACTGCTAGGGTTTGTTATTCACTTCTACTGTGCTCTTTTCTGTTTGATCCGTGGTCTGATTCACCTTGATTTTTTCAGGTGTGGACGAAGTTTTCATATCCGAGGTATCTATGGGGTCTTTCTCCATCCCTTTGGTTTTTATACTCATAACTTTAGGCTTCTTACTTATCTTGCCTTTTAAATCTCGCCAGAGGGCCAAGCAGAACATCAATAAAGCCCCTGCAAAAACAGAACAGAAGATGACCAATACCAACGGTAGTTCAGTAGACCAGATAAAAAACTGAATCGGGACAACTGCAGCGTTTTGAACAGCGAAAACGACGATGAATAAAGCAATTATTATGGAAAGCATCAACACGAACATATCATTCCCTCCATCAAACTTATTGTGTATTTACTTCTTTTTATTCCTGCTTATTCCTTTTTACTCACAAGAAAAAGTAAACATAACGAGAATGCAGATAACTCCTACTCCATGATTAATAAAGTATATTTCCTATAATAATCCATCCCGTAGAAAAAATAAACTTAAAAATTATTTGCACGAATACTGTTCTGGGAACTTCCCGATATGTAAATAGTAATGGAAGACCTATGGTAACAAACCAGGCGATAAAACCCGGAATCAAAGGCAGAAAAACACCTGAGACCATTAAAGACGCAACTGAGCCAGCGGTAACTTTTATAACCCTGAGATGATATGTCTTCTTATTAAAAGAGTAGTCACTTAATACCCCTAACAGACAATAAGAAACGATAATGATCTCCCAAAACAAGAACGTCAGAGGGTAATTATCCAAGTAGTTGATCATGGTTGTGATGATCCCAGATAAAAAGATACCTTTATAACCATAAAAGCAGGAAAGACCAAAGATTGCAATCAATAATACTTCCAGTACTATATACTCCAAAAACAAACATTTCACCCAACTTTTGATAAGTTTAGCCCTAATAGTATTTCCTGTTATTCATGGAATAATTATACTTTTTAATGATACTTTTTTAATCGTACCGTTTTTCAACTATAACTAACCCTATAGGAACCCACTCCTGTTATTATTTTGAAAAAAGAGAGCACCGCTTTCTACTTATAAACTTCAAAAAAGTAGTTTTGCGACACTCCCATTTTATACCTCATGTTCAATGCTTGGATTTGTCATTGTATCAAGTGGAATTATACTTCTTTAGCGGCCTTAGGGCCTCGACAGATTGCAACGCGCCCCGTTCTGACAATTTCTTTAATACCATAGTCCTTCAATAATTCACAAAGGGCATCGATCTTCATTTCTTCCCCTGTAAGTTCAACGATCATGGTTTCTTTACTGACATCAACGATATGGGCTCTGAATATCTCCACAATATTGATGATATCTGCTCTATTTTCGGGAGTTGCTTTTACTTTAATTAAAGCAAGTTCACGATGAATCCGGTCTTGACCTGTAAGATCAATTATCTTAATGACATCAATGAGTTTGGATAGCTGATTGACTACCTGTTCAAGTTCATACTGATCATCAGCTTCAACCACAACCGTAATTCTTGTCATATCTGGTTCCTCAGTGTATCCTGCCGCGATACTTTCAATATTGAATGCTCTTCGGCTGATGAGTCCGGAAATATGGGTTAATACCCCAGGTTTATTTTCTACAAGAACAGCTAATGTGTGTTTCATCTCTTTAGCCTCCCATGATCATTTGGTCTAAGCGGGCACCTGAAGGTACCATGGGCAGAACATCTTCATCTTCAGGGATACGGATATCGACTAACACCGGACCGTCTGAGGCTATGGCTTTTTCTAATACAGAAGCCATCTCTTCTTTTTTGTCCAGTCGGATAGCGTTTACTCCCATTGCCTCCGACAGTTTGACGAAATCAGCTTTTGTAGTCAAACAGGAATGTGCATAATGGTGGTTATAGAATGTTCTCTGCCATTGAGCTACCATTCCCAGATATCCATTATTAATTACAATGACTTTAAGAGGCAGATTCAGATCAGCAACCGCCATCAACTCCTGGCAATTCATCATAAAACCGCCATCCCCACAGATACAGATTACCTTCTTATGCGGAGTTCCGACTTGAGCCCCCATAGCTGCAGGTAAGCCATAACCCATAGTCCCTAATCCACCAGATGTCAGGAATGATCTTGGCTGCTTAAATCCATAAAACTGAGCTGTCCACATTTGATGCTGACCAACATCGGTTACGATAACAGCACTGCCATCTGTGATTTCGCAAATTTTTTCAATGACCGCCTGAGGTAATATTTTATCGCTCTCCTTGTTGTATACCAAGGGTTTTTCATTTTTCCACGTGATCATTTGTTCTTTCCACGGTTTAAATTGTTCATGCCACTCCTCGCTCGGACGAGACTCCAGTCTTTCCATGAGTTTACCCAGAGACCACTCTAAATCACCGACTACTTTAATCTGTGATCTCACATTTTTGTTAATCTCAGCTGCATCAATATCAAAATGGACAATCTTCGCTTTGGCCGCGAATTCTGCCAGTAATCCAGTAACACGGTCATCAAATCGAACCCCCAGCCCGATAAGCAAGTCTGTCTCGGTTGTTGACAGATTACCAGCATACGTTCCATGCATCCCGATCATCCCGAAATAATTGGGATCATCTTCAGCAATACACCCCAACCCCATCAAGCTGGTTACCGTTGGAATACCAGTGTATTGCACTATTTTTCTCATCGTTTCGGATGTATCGGAAAGATTGATCCCTCCACCAACAAAAAACAGCGGCTTTTCGGCCTTGGTGAGTTCTTTGTAAACAGCCTCGATTGCATTGGGCTCCCCTTCATACACCGGTTTATATCCGCGAAGGTTTATATCCTGAGGATATTCAAAATCGAATTCGGCAGCAAAAACGTTCTTAGCGATATCCACTAAGACCGGACCGGGACGTCCGGTTCGAGCTATATAAAAGGCTTCTTTCATGGCCTGTGGCAGATCCTTAACATCTTTAATCAGGTAATTGTGTTTCGTAATCGGGGTTGTAATCCCTCGAATATCTGCTTCTTGGAAAGAATCACGACCAATAAGCGAGACCGCTACCTGCCCCGTTATCGCAACGATAGGAATGGAATCCATATAAGCTGTAGCGATGCCTGTAATAAGATTCGTAGCGCCAGGACCAGAAGTCGCAATACATACTCCTACTTTTCCTGTTGCCCGAGCATAACCATCTGCTGCATGAATTGCACCCTGTTCGTGTCTGGGCAATATATGAGGATATTTAGACATATACAACTCATCGTATAAGGTTAATACAGAACCGCCTGGATAACCAAAAACAACTTCGACATTTTCTTGCTTCAAACATTCGATTACCGCTTGAGCTCCGGTCATTTTCATGGATTCTATCCTCTCCTCTCATATTGGTATTATAGTACAGCAAGAATAAAAATGCACTATGTTAATAAAAAAGGCATCGTATTTTTTTAGAGTATAAGCTTTTATTTTGTTAGCCTTGCTATCTTATATTAAAGTTTTTGAATCAACTCATACTATTTAATTTTTAAAGCCAATGATTATTGGACTAATTGATCGGTGCAAAATCAGCAATCATTAAACTTTAACAGTCTTCTTAGATCTGAAATGTCTTATTGATCTCGGCTAGCCAAATCGGTCCCCCATAAAATTTAGCCGCTTCTGCTGGCATTTTAGAGATATCTCCAATGTGAGGGAAGTGAGTTAAAAGAAGTGCCTCAACCTTCGCACTGGCAGCCAGTTCTGCTGTTTGTTTGGTGGTCATATGCCCGGAAAACAACCCTTCTTCATGTTCAAAGAGACTGGTCTCACAGATGAGTAAGTCTGCACCTGTACAAAATGGGGATATTTGTGTAGCCGGTCCGATATCGCCGGTATAAACCAGCACCTGACCTCCATATTCAAATCGCATGGCCAGGCAATATTCTTCATGAACGGTTTGGAAAAAAGATACTTTCAGCCCGTTCAAATCAATTGTCTTTTCTGGGCTGATTTCTTTTCCTATAGTATATTCTTTAAACGTTAAATCGGAGAAACGAGGAGATTTTGTATTACCGAAGATGGGAAGAGGTTGTGTCCGCCGCTTGAAATGCATGGCAAATTTACTGGCATAGGTTAAGCATCCAATATCTGCACAATGATCATAATGATAGTGAGAAAGGAATACGGCATCGAGTTCTTCGTGGCGAACATGTTTGAATAGATTGGCTAATACCCCGCTGCCACAGTCGAGCAGAACTTTGTGTTGACCTGTCTCCAAGAGATAACCTGATGTTGCTTCCCCTGCTTCAGGGTATGCACCCCATCTTCCGAGTACGGTTACTTTCATCGCTGACATCCTTTCGCTAAAAGGTTATATGTACAAGTAAACAAAGAACCCCGGGGAAGCCCGAGATCCCTTGTTTATATTATTGACAATAAAGACTGCGGATACATTAACGTTTACTATTTTTAAAAATCTTAACTCGTTACCATTAAGCTTCAGCGGTTTTCTTATTTGAGCCAAATCGGTTCCTGAACTCGACCACTAATTGACTGGCAACGAAGATAGAAGAATAAGCGCCACTGAAAACTCCGATTATCATGGCTAAAGCAAAGATTTTGGTCGATTCACCACCAAGGATAAAGATAGCGAATAACGCAATGAGAACTGTTCCTACGGTCTTAATGGAGCGTCCCATCGTTTGCCAAACCGATTTATCCACCATGTCTTCGAAGCTGTCTTTCTTCTTCATACGTTTTTCATTCTCTCTGATCCTATCGTAAATAACGACGGTGTCATTGATGGAATAACCGAAGACAGTAAGGATTGCAGCGATAAATGCTGCATCGATCTGCCATTGGAAAATGGAAAATATCCCAAGGGTGATGAAGATATCGTGGAGCAGCGCTAATACCCCTGATACAGCGTAGATGAAACGGAAACGAATCGAAACGTAGAGGAGAATCAGAACAGAAGCAACGATCAGAGCTTTTAAAGCACCACTGCGAAGCTCTGCTCCAATGGCCGGTCCCACTTTGTCTTCCTGGAGGTTTCGTTTATCGAAAGCTCCAGCTTCCTTTTGAATCGCAGCTAATAGAGCATCACGTTTATCATCCTCCAGAACTTCAGTCCGGATTAAAGCTTCCGTATTTCCGTCAGTCAATTGGACCTGACCGGTCAGACCCACGGAATCCAATGCCTTCGTAATCTGAGCCTGAGATACCTCTTTATCGAAACGGATATCGAACATGGTACCGCCGGTAAAGTCAATTCCTAGGTTCAGCCCTTGAGTAAACAGAGAGATGATTCCGGGAACTAAGATGAGCAATGAGATTAAAAACCAAATCAGACGTCTTTTGACAATATGGAAATATAATTTATTCTCTTGTTGTACCTGCTCATAGGTTGCTTCGCTAGCAGCAGGGGTAACTTCTTCGTTATTTGTCTTAAGTTTAGTATTTTTTAAGTCTGCCATTTATCTTACCCCCTTTACACCGAACAATGATTTGCTCATCCGAGGGTTAATACCGACGACCCAACGCATAATCCAACGCGTAAAGGTAATAGCAGTAAATAAGCTGGCGAGGATACCGATAATCAAGGTAATAGCAAACCCTTTAATGGATGAAGAACCGAGAAGGAAAAGTGCTGCTGCTGCGAACAATGTGGTAATGTTAGAGTCAAATACCGTGAGAAACGCTCTGCTAAAACCAGCATCTACTGCCGCTCTTAAAGACTTACCAAGCTTAAGCTCTTCTTTGATTCTTTCGTAAACGATAATATTTAGATCTACGGCCATCCCCATGGAGAGAACGAATCCCGCTATACCCGGCAGGGTTAAGACCGTTCCAATGGCATACAGCAGCCAAATAACGATGAGAGAGAATAAGATCAGTGAAAAGTCCGCTACCAATCCAGGCAGACGGTAGAGAACTAACATGAAAATGAAGATGAAGATAACAGCGTAGAGACAGGCATCCAAGCTCTTATTCAGGGAATCTACTCCTAACAAGGCACCAACTTGCCGTTTTTCAGCAATACTCATGCTGACAGGAAGGGCACCCGAACGTAGGAGAACCGCATAATTTGCAGCTTCTTCCAGGGAAGAATAGCCAGTGATTTGTCCTTCTCCGTTAACGATCGGAGTATCTACCTTTGGATTTTGAATCATATTTTCATCCAGATATATACCAATCTTCTGATGCAGAAAATCGGTTGTGATCTTAGCAAATTCATTGGCCCCTTCGGGAGTGAAGGTAATATGCACCACATAATTGGCTCTGCCTGAAGAATTATCAACGCCTGCCTTGGCATCTTTTAGCTTTGCCCCATCCAGAAGAATATTACCCTGAGGATCTCTGAACGTTAACTTGGCAGTCGTTTTTAAAATATCCACAGCCTTATCCGGATCCTCGATACCTGCAAGTTCAACAATGATTCTTTTACGTTCATTATCAACCTGGATATAAGGTTCAGCTACACCCAAGCCATTAACACGCTGCTCAATAATGACTTTTGCTTTAGCCATATCGTCTTCAGTAACCGGAGCACCGCCCTTACCTGGTTCTGCTTGCAGAACTAAGTGAACACCTCCACGTAAATCAAGACCTAGCGGAATTCCATTCTCTGGATCCGTCAGGGGTTGGATGGAAAAGAAAAGCGCAGCTGCGACTAGTATTACGGTTATTGCAAGTTTTATGATGTTTCCCCGTTTCATTCTCGTTCCTCCCTAATAGATTAGATGGGACCAGCCCATACAAATTTCATTATAATCCTACAGTATTCAGAGTGTCAATCAACTAATATTTAGGATGAAATTCATTCGTAAGGCAAAACAAAATAAAAGCAAGTGTTTATGTTACTTGCTTTTTTGTCATATAGTTTGTACACCAACGACAAGAAGAAACAGTGTTCTTCTTGTCATGTTTAATTATCGTGGTTGATTTTAATGTAATCAGTAGTATTATCAACAATTACTTTATGAATTGATTTACTTGTTTTCTTCGGTAGTAGCAGCTTCAACATCCGGATTTTCACTCGGGGCGTTATCGGCTTCCTGAGTTTCTTCCACCTTTTCACCTTTGGTTCTCTTCAGTTTTCTGCCTTTAGAACTGGTTGTCTCCTCTTTATAATCCCTGTTTTCGATGCTTTGAATAGCTGTTCTTAGGAATTCAATATCAACGTTTGGAGCAACCTTAATCGTAACCGTATCTTCGGTCATTTTGGTGATGGTTCCGTGAACCCCGCCGATCGTGATGACTTTATCCTTTACTTTAATACTTTCGAGCAGCGTACGACGTTCATTTTGCTGTTTTTTGTTGGGCCTGATGATAATAAAATACATAAAAGCAAAAATTGCCGCCATCCAAATTAGCATACCGGATAAGTTTCCACTCATAGTGATTAGAATCCCCCTTTGAATATCATTAGTGTTATTTTCATTGGTTATATTAAGTAGATTGGATAAGCCTACCATGGACGATTATAACATTTTTATATCTATAATTCAGCATTTATTTTAAAAAATCCTGCTATCCCTCATAACCATAATCCGAAAAAAACTTATTTCGATATGTAAGAAGATTATCCTGGGCAATCGCTTCCCTTATTTCTTTCATCATATTAATAATAAATTGAAGGTTATGAATGGTCATCAGCCTTAATCCGAATATTTCATCCGCCTTGATCAAATGCCTGATATACGCTCTGGAATAGTTTTGGCAGGTGTAGCAATCACAGGTCGGATCAATAGGACGAAAATCTTCTGCGTACTCCGCATTTCGAATGACTACTTTACCATAGCGCGTCATAGCCGTCCCATTTCTGGCAATTCGTGTCGGTAGAACACAAT